>CAYTDR010000767.1:0-2372 GCA_964436185.1 uncultured Candidatus Obscuribacterales bacterium
TCTTCGACCATGCGGAGACGCGAATGCCGGAGACCACGAAGATACCGCCCAAAGATGGATCGGGCTTTAGTTGCTTGATTGAATGGACGATAGTTCCCAGACGTGGCCGACAGACGTTAGTCGGACTCGTCCTGGGTATTGATCAGTTCTCTGGCACGTTCTGCCGCTTTCACCACCGCTTTGATCAGTGTTACTCGCAACTTACCTTCTTCCAGCTCCATGAGACCATCAATGGTGCACCCCGCCGGGGTGGTGACCATGTCTTTGAGCAGCGCGGGATGAGCTTTGGACTCCAGCACCATGCGAGCGGCTCCATACATTGTCTGCGCGGCAAGCAATGTCGAAGTCTCTCTCGGGATGCCGAGCTTCACGCCTGCTTCAGCGAGCGACTCAATAACGACATAGAGATACGCAGGCCCCGAGGCAGACAGCGCAGTAACACCATCCATCAAACTTTCATCAACAAAAGCCGTTTCGCCTACGCATTTAAAGATCGCGTCGGCCATGTCGATGTGCTCTTGTTTAGCGTACAACCCGCTACACAAGCCAGTCATACCAGCGTTTGCAACTGATGGCGTGTTCGGCATCGCCCTTATCACTGGTACTTCCTGCTTAAGTCTCTTCTGAACAAACGCTGTGGTGACAGATGCGGCCACTGAGATGACCAACTGATTCGGTGTGATTACATCATGAAGCTCTTTGAGAACTGAGCCCATATTCTGAGGTTTAACAGCCAGCAATATAACATCCTTGCCGCGCACAGTTTCCTTGTTGTCGATTGACACTGTGATACCAAGGCGGTTTTTCACCCTCTCTACGGATTCCTCATGTTTGACGGAACCCACCATTGAGTCTGCCTTCAACTCACCCCGCTTCAGCAGTCCGGAGATGAGCGCTTCGCCAAGCTTGCCGACACCGACAACTGCTAGCGTCTTTCCTTTTAACATTGTAAGCATCTCCTAATTGGTATTGAATACGATGGCAGTGGTGCCGGGGCTAATTTCTGGTGTCGAGAATAATCTTGCCGGTCGATTTTCGTGTTTCCAGCAGTTCGTGAGCCTTTTGTACTTCATTTAGCTCGAACCTATGGTTAACTGTAAGTCGCAACCAGCCTTCGCTTACGGCTTGAAGCACATCGGCGGAACGCGTCAATAACTCATCTCTGGTGAGAATGAAGTTTTGCAGACTGCCTCCGCAAACAGAGATCGATTTCGCCTGCAGTTCGTTAGGAGAAATTGGCTCTGCTCTTCCGCTGGCGGAGCCAAAGATGACAATTGTGCCGCGCACCGATACCGCCGCTACATCACCGGAGAAGGTATCTTTTCCTACGCCATCAATAATAAGTTCGACGCCTTTATTACCAGTGATTTTGGCTATCTCGGTGACGAAGTCTTGCTCCGTGTAGTTGATGACATAGTCACAACCGATGTCTCGAGCGGTCTTAGCTTTCTCGGCTGTTGAGACAGTTCCGATTACGACAGCGCGCAGATGTTTCGCCCATTGAGTCAAAAGCAGCCCCATGCCACCGGCCGCAGCATGAATCAGAACGGTCATATCAGGTCGAATTTTGCGAAACTCATTGATCAAATAATGTGCCGTCAGTCCCTGCAATGGAAAGGCAGCACCATCTTCGAAGGACATGTCGTCGGGCAAAGGAATAAGCCTGTCGGCTTTAACGAGCGAAGCTTGGGCATAAGCACCAGGTTGGCCGGTATAGGCGACGCGATCGCCAGGCTTCACCTCGGTTACCGCGGAGCCGATCTCCTGTACGACTCCAGCGGCTTCAAGACCGGGGGTGTACGGAAGATCTACGGGATATGTCCCTCGCCGTCTGTAGATGTCAATAAAGTTGAGTCCGGCGGCTTGAATCCTGACCAGCGCCTCGTCCGGACCTGGACGTGGAATCGTAATCTCTTCGACCTTTAGAACCTCTGAGCCTCCTGGCTCGTGAATTCGAATGGCTCTAACGGTTTCGCTTGAATTATTGGTCACGGAGGAACCCTCGTCATGCAACTTGCGGTTCCAAATCTACTATGAAAGACCAGCCTGAGATCTGAATCTCAGTCCAATATGGTCCAATTTGCAACAACTCTGCCTGGGCAGCCCTGCGTTATTACATCAGGTCTCGGCTCAGCTTTCGGTTCCTCGCTTTCCATTCTTCGAGGCATGCAATGGTGCAGAGACTCAAACTATGAATTTCCATGTTGTCATGCAGTCCATGGGGTCCAAAGTGAAGAGATGGTTCTCCTTCGGATGCCCCAATAGTTACCAATCAAGGGGCCAGGCTTGCTTCATCAATCGGTTTCGCGTCGAAATAGGTCGAAAGACTTTTCAAGGAAACCTCAACTCTCTGCTTCTCTTCTCTAGAGAGT
>CAYTDR010000767.1:2382-4388 GCA_964436185.1 uncultured Candidatus Obscuribacterales bacterium
TCGTGCGTCGCTTCTTATGTTGGCAAGCGTCTCGTAAAAGCCTACGGGTTGTAGCGTGTTCATAAAAGTTGCTCCGCTGTCAAGTGGTTTGGTTATGACCAATCTAATCCTAATGACGGAAATTTTCGATAGAAAGTTCAATTGATCGATACTGGGGTAATCCCTGGTTGATCCCTATGGCATACTTTGTTCCATGTTCAGAGTGATCAATATCGACAGACCAAAAGACGTAGTCGCAATCCAGATGTTTCTTTTCTTCTGGAACGCCATAGTAGCTAATCGCCATCGCTTGAAAGCTACTTCGTTGCGGCTGATATATCATGAGGTTCTCTGATGAATAATGCGGGAAGTAATTCAGCTTTCGGCACGAACGAACAGACTCCGGTGGTGCGAATTCTCGTTCTGCACTGGAAGGGGCTGGAGAAAACGCAGAACTGCCTCGAGTCTCTTCGGACGCTTCAATACAGAAACTACAGAGTTCTGGTTGTAGATAACGGTTCGGAAAACCATGACGGCGACCAGCTAAAGGCCACTTTTCCTGAGATCGACGTGCTGCGTCTCGAGACCAATCGTGGTTTCTCCGGTGGTTGCAACGCCGGTATGGAGTACTGCATACAGGAAGGCTGTTCCTACATATGGCTGCTCAACAATGACACTCTGGTTTTCCCAGACACACTCAGTCTTCTTGTCGAATGCGGATTGCGCAATTCGAAAGCAGGAGCGTTCGGAGCATCGCTTGTACGGCGAGACGAACATGGTGGCACGGTGGTGGCACATGCAGGAATTGGAAAAATCGACTTCGTCAGCGCCAAGACTTATTTACTTCCTACAAAAGGAGATGAAGACTGCTCCTGTGAATGGCTCTCCGGCTCTAATCTCCTTTTGCGAACCGAGGCATTGAAGCAAATCGGTCTGCTCAACGATGACTACTTCCTTTACTTCGAGGATGTGGAACTCTGCTTCCGTCTTCGACAAAAGGGTTGGGAATGTTATTTGGTGCCGTCTGCCAGAATTGAGCATGAAGAAGGCGGCTCTACAGGCGGTGACTTAAGAACCTGGCGCTACTACTATCACGCACGCAACCGTTGCATCTTTTTCCTCGAAAACGCTCCCGGCTCGCTGAAGCCACTTTGCATGATGCGCATCGGAGCACACTTTTGTCGTCGGTTCATCACGCTTCCCTTTAAAGGAATTGAAGGAAAGCGAAAACTACGCGCCGAATACCAAGCCGTACGTGATTTCCTCGCAGGCAAGCGAGGCAAAGGCGACATTCACTGAATCGTCACGCCCGCTCAATTTGAGACGGACTATACGAAAGGCTACGCGCCAAATGTTCGATGCGACCATCAATCTTTCTGATGATTATCCAACGTCGCTCCGTCGCCACAGGGAACCTTCCTTCACAAATTAATTTCGAATAGTGTCTACAAGAGTTGTCAGGTTGGCATATCCTGGCATACCTGGAGAGCAAAGGAGAGCACTTATG
Source organism: uncultured Candidatus Obscuribacterales bacterium (assembly GCA_964436185.1). Taxonomy (GTDB): domain Bacteria; phylum Cyanobacteriota; class Vampirovibrionia; order Obscuribacterales; family Obscuribacteraceae; genus CAYTDR01. The sequence continues at coordinate 3,869 of CAYTDR010000767.1, forward strand.
GGAATGACTGCACAATACGTGAGAGTCACTAATGCTGAGTTGCAGCAGATTCTGTCTGGTGACGCAGAAAAAGTGGACGACTTAATGGACGAAAAGTTGGACATGGCAGTGAAAGTTCACGTCGGTGGCAGTGGCAAGGTAGAAGCAGTCGACATTCTTTGTAAACGTTACTCGGTATCGGGTCAATGGCAATACATAGAGGGTAAAGCCACAGAATGCGGGCTTTCGGAAGACGATTTACTGCGAGAAGTGAAGGCGCGCGGACTACACGTTTGGTTCGATCTAGACAAATCGTATAACGAGCTTCATCTCCTTTTAACCGGAGAGGAGTTTCCGCTCGAACTTCCAGCTACCGAAAACCTCCTATCACTTGCATTGATCGCCGAGAACAACGTCGCTGGGACAGAGGATCACGGGTACGGTCCAGCCAGATATCTTACTCCGAAAAGGGTTGAAGAAATTGCGGCGGCACTTGCATCTACTAACTATTCTGAGCTGGCGGAGAAGAATAACTTCGAGC
>CAYTDR010000768.1:0-4384 GCA_964436185.1 uncultured Candidatus Obscuribacterales bacterium
TGCTGCTTGTGTATTATTTACGGTGGCGCAATAAGCGTCTTCGAATAATAAGCGAGAAGTGGAATCGTTCAAACCGTTTGTTTGTGTGTTTTCAATCGCATCAGTGAATTGTCTTGACATGATGTGCACTCCCTCCCGAACCCTGACTCAATCCTAGTGGGGTTTCTACGGTGGCACACTGGTGAATTCGACAGTTCCTTTTTTGCGTCATTATCAACTGCCTGATGGGTGTAGAATGTATGGCGATCACTTATATGGTCATGTGGTGAAACCTAAACCCTCCTTTCTCTTGACAGTTGCGGTTATTGCATTGCTGGGTAATGCTCGGTCGTCGCAGGCTGCCATGAGTGTTTCGGAGCTAGCACCAAATTTGCTAGATTCCAACGCGATCGAGAAGTTGTCCAAGACCAGTGTTGGAAACTCGTACCTCGACTCGCTTCACTCCGCCGCGTCCAACTTTCGTGACTACGAATGCTTCTGCCATCTGATGACTGTAAAAGGCGACAAGTGGAAAGATTTTGCCGGCGCGAAACTGTTCTATAAGCAGAAAGAGCTTATTCGCATAGAAGTAAAATCGAAGGACTATCGCAACGGCTCCGTTGTCGTCAGGGAAAGCGATGGAAAGATTCGAGGGAAGGGCGGAGGTGCGCTCAGCCTGATGACGATGACTCTTCGTCCGGATTCGCGAACCCTCGCACTTCCGACTGGATTCAATCTCGTCGACAGCAATTTCGTCTCTTTGTACGACTCGCTGCGCCAGGAATTGGCGAAAGGCTCTGAGGCCTCGGTTTCTGCTCCGATGCAAATTCCCTCGTTCGATCAACCTGTGCAGGTGCTGCTTCTTCGGAAAAAGGGAGGGGGAATATTGCATGTAGTCTACCTCAGTCCATCAACGAAGATGCCGATAGCATGGAACACTTGGAAAGATGGTCAGTCGAGCGCTCTGGTCTTCTTCGATGAGTTTCGCGCGAATAAAGGATTATCTGATGAACTGTTCCGGCTTTAACTTGAGGGTGGATGTTAATGGATCGACTTTGCAAGGTGTTCGTAGTTTTAGCACTATTCGTGGTGCCCGGAATCGGCTTGGCTATAGGCTTTGAAAGCCGCGAGTCGAGTCGTCTGGCATCAAACGTTCCCAGCCTGCATACGAAGCGAAGAACTGCCGATGACGTTAAGCAGCTCGAGCCCGCCGAGATGATGTCGGATCTCCGAGATTTCAGGCTTTGCCTGATTCAACTGAAACAGCAATCAGTAAATCTCTTCCAAGAAGCCACTCGAACTGTCATGACCGAGAAAGATACACCGGTGCTCGAGACACCGAATGTGATTTCCACGTCGATGCTCAATTCCAAGGATGCCTATTTGAGCCCACGCAAGGAGTGGCTGGTCTTTTATGTCAACACGCTGGAACCCGTGATTCACTTGCTCTGTGAAGACATTCACGATGTTGATACAAACGGGCGTAAGTGTCCCCAACAGATCGAGCAAAGAGTAAGTCCCTTGTGGGAATCGTGGAGAAACGATGTTCATAAGATCAATAAATCACTCGATGAAGTTCAGGATGCGATTGCGGATGAATCAGGATCGAACGTTCGGATTGCCAAAGCCGCTATATCGATTTACAACACTGCGCAGGACCTGGAAAAGGTACGCTACAAGGTTGCCGTGATCTTTAAAGAAGAGTATGCGAAGGTGAACAGGAAGCACTAAATGTGGTGCTCTGTGCGCGGTAAAACGCATCCGCTTGGACGTTACTCATCAACTTACCAGGTTGATATCAACGAAACTTTGTATAGATGGCCACTCGGGAGAGATCAGAAAGTTTCTGACCATTCTCGTAATCTAGGAACAACCTGTTCCAGCCAAATGTGTTCTGACACATGAAGCAAGAAAGATACGTTGGTGATCACTCCATATTGCGGATCCGATCTGGTATCCGCCGGCAATAACTTCTGCAGATGGATCTCGGACTGATAGGCTTTGGCCGCTACGATGCTGTATTGAATGCCGTGCAACGCGGCGATGGGACCGAGCGATTTGCGCTGCACTGAGATGCGGCATGCAAATGTATTCTCTACGGTGTATATCAACGTTCCAACATCATAAACCGGCTGATCCGCGCAATCGACAAGCACTACGCCCGGAAGTATTTCCTTCGCCGTCTCGCAGAGTGCACGTGATACCAGAACCGCGTCCTCGTACGCAACAGCACCACTTTCGAGCCGCTTTTCAGCTTTCGAATCGCCCTGCACTGCTGCTATCCAGTCGGCGAAAAGCTTTTGCGTTGCGCGCTCTCGCTTGTCGTGATTCTTTGGGTCGAACGAGGGCAGGCTGGCCGCTCCCTTGGCTAGAAGCTGCGAGATCGGACTGCCTGTTACTTGCAGGAATGGCTCTCCATCGAGAAGAGCGGCATCGGCATCCAGACCGGGATAATATATGCCGACTGCCTTGGCTGCGGCGGTCAGTCCGTCAGGATCAGGATCAGCAATTATTGCCACTGCGTCTGCGAATTCACCCTCCTGAACAAGCGTACTGCATGCGGGATGCAAACGCCGAACGCTGATCGCACAGTCGTCACCAAGAAGCTCGATTAGTTTCGCTGTGCCTTGCTGCACCAGAACATCACGTTGGTTTACCGGCTCTCCATCAATTCCGTGATGATCTCGAAAGCATACGCGATAGCCTTCTTCCTTCAATTTCACGACTGCTTCAATCGTATGAGCCGTTATCGGAGTGTCGATGAAAAGCACTTTGTTGCTGGCAACCGAGCTCATCGCATCAGCCTCGCGAATAAACTCCAAGATCAGTTCAACATCAGCGGAAGTGAATGCTTTGATGAATAGTGTCGGTATCGTATTGAGCTTGAGCGTAATCACTTTTGACAAGCCAGTCTAGCTTGGGGCAACATTGCGGTTGTCTCATCAGATCGGCCGTGTAGGTAAACTGCAGGGCTCCGCATATTCGAATTTTACACGTGAGCGCATCCAATAAGCATGTCTTCGTTTAGGCAATTCTATTTTCCTTTGATATTTTACGTGCTGACGCAGTACGGGCTCATTGGTCGAAAACTTGCTCGGTGAGCGGGTCTCCGATTTACTCAGGCGGTCTGTTTACACTGTTTTGCGGCTGTGTTAAGCGCTATAACAAGCCGTCTCCTGACAAGTGGTGTTAGCTGATACAATGATGGCTTCAAACTATATGTTTTCGGTTCTTTCGAAAGTCGGCAACTTGAACGGAGATGCGCGTTTATGAGAATTGTTGTGTTCGGTGGCGGGATGCAGGGCCGTGTGATTGCGAGAAACCTCACAAACAGACCGGAAAAACCTGAGGTGGTAATTGCTGACATTAATGAAGTTCCGAACTTGGACAAAGGCATAAGTTTTCTGCGTGTCGATGTTCTGAACCAAGAGCAGGTGAAGAAAGCTGTCTCGAACGTTGACGCGGTTGTTCTGGCAGTTCCTAGTAGTATTGCGCATGATGCCTTGTCCAATCTGATCGAGACTGGCGTGCCTATCGTTGACGTGAGTTTTACGCCGGATCCGCCTCTCAGTCTTGATGGAATGGCAAAGAAAAGTGGTTCTTCTTGCGTAGTCGACTGCGGTGTCGCTCCTGGTCTTTCGCACTTGCTGGTCGGTAAGGCTTATGCGGAGTTGGGTGGTTTGGACTCCGTTGCTATCTACGTTGGTGGCATGGCGCAGAATCCTCCTCCTGTATTCAACCATGCAGTATATTTCAACGCTGCCGACCTGCTCTCGGAATATGCAAGACCGGCTCGAGCAAGAATCGAAGGTGTTGACATTGCGCCCAAGCCATTGGACGCTAAGATTGAGACTTTCAAGGACACGCAGAAAGGTGAATTCGATGCATTCCTCAGTGATGGACTGCGCTCCTTGCTCGTTTCTTATCCCGATGTTCCCCACATGGAGGAGCGAACTCTCCGAACGGAAGGGCATCTCGACACGATGAAGAACCTATATGAATTGGGACTTTTCGATGATGACGCCATCGCCGCTACAGCTCGAACTCTTGGGAAGAAGTACCCGGCAGAGTCATATCCTGACTTCCTCTTGATGTATGTCGAAGCGAAGAAAGGGGACAGCGTGCGCAGTTGGCGACTAATCGACTTTCACACGAATGGAGAGTCAGCGATGAGTCGCACTACCGGATATACCACCGCTGCAGTGGCGATGGTGCTGGCACGCAAGCAGTTTGCCCAGCCGGGAGTTTTTGCGCCGGAGAAAGTAGGCGAAGTCGCCGGTATCGTAGACATAGTGGTGGCAGATTTGATTGAACGTGGTGTGGTGACAGAGACCATTCCCAACGGCACCAAAGATAAGACGCAGCCAAATGCTCTTGCCGGCAGCTCTGTTTAACGTTCGCCAGT
>CAYTDR010000769.1:0-4378 GCA_964436185.1 uncultured Candidatus Obscuribacterales bacterium
GAGTTTGCCGGCTCCTTGTCTGCAAATGTTAGTGGAAATGAGTAGGTCTTAGGAGTTCCATTGACTTTCCCGGTCAGAGAGACGGTCGCGGCGCTGCCGCCTTTGTAACGTCCCAACAGGAGTAACTGATTGCCAGCGAAGATATCCTTCACGTCTCGAGGGTAGACCTTCGAGACATCGATGCCCGTGTATGTAATTTTCACGTCGGATAGAACGGGATTTTTTATTTTGTCGTAGAACGAAGAGATCGCCGTCTCCAGGTTCTCATCAGGCTCGACGAACTGAGCAGTACCGTGATGTGCTTCCGCAAGTTTGTTCATCAGCTTGGTATTGATATCATATCCGACACCAAAGTCGAATACTCGGATGTCGCGCTTGCCGTCAGGAAGATGAATTAGTTTATCCGTATCCCTTTCACCAACTGTCGGCTCGCCATCAGTCATGAAGATCATGAAGGCAGGGCGATTGGATTCTTCAGCCAGAATGGTCTTCCCGATCGAAATAGCCTCACCAATATTGGTGCCACCGCGCGCTTCCATCTCATCGATGTAGTCACAGGCTAGCTTTTTGTTCTCGGGCGTCGCGTCCAGAAGAGTCGATTTGAACGGCTCAGCGTCAGTGTTGAATTGCACCAGCCCAAATTTGTCGGTTGGATGCAACGCATTGACTACATATTTCAGTGCTCGCTTGTTCTGCGCCATCATCTCGCCCGACATGGAGCCGGAAGTATCGGCTACGAGCACCACATCTTTTCCGACGATCGTCTTTGCCTGCATGGGCGGTGTCAACGTCAGGAGGAAATAGCCGTTATCGCCCATCGTTTTATGATTGAGAAGATTGGCAGCCAATTCCTTATTGGAGATACTGAAGTAAAGCAGGAAGTCTTTATCTGGTATCACATTCTTCTCCAACATCGCAATTTTTGCCTCATGATCGCTAGGTCGTTTGGCGCTGATTACGTGTGTGGGAGACCAGATGGTCCTGAGTCCTTGTTTGCTGGCAAGCTTCACATCGAGTTTGACACTATCCACTGGGTTCTGAGTAATACTCGATTTGAGCGGAAAACGATAAGTTGCTAGCCCATTCTCAGCCTTGAGTAGCTGGGTGTACTCAAGCTCAACCTTCTTGGTTCCATGCGCGGGGATTGGAAAAATCCTTGCGCGAACGGTTTTATAGTCTGCGTACTCGAGCAGTCCGGGGTCCACCATTCTGCGAACAATGGCTTCGTACTGGTTTCTCGCCTCTTGCGCCTCGAGAATTTTGCCTTCGACAGGCTTTCCATCTATATGTAGGGAGAACGAGCTGAAGGTGGTGTCATCAGGAAGCGGAAACAAGTACGTGCCGGCGAGATTCTGATCTGTGTCATTGGCGAATGTCTGAGTTATATATGTTTTGGCTATCTGATCGCTAATCTCAACTCGTACTGACTCATCCTGTAAATGCAGCCCAAAGGAAACGCCGCCTTTCAAGAGAGGGGACACTGGCCGGGGAGTTGAGCTCGGAGGGCGCGTCAGAGGAGTTACCGTGGTGCGGGTAGGTGTTACGGTGGTTGTTGGTGGGACGACTCCTCCAGGCAGGCCGCCGATGGGATCTATTACAATCCACCCAGACGCATTTGCCGCCGGCGCCAGGGTGAAGGCACCCAGCAGGGACAGAAGCGTAACTCTCGCTAAATTGGATTTCATACAGCAACCTCATGTATTCATCTCACGGCGACAATTCGCTGGTCCCAATCGGGCCTCTGGATAATCTCAGTTAAACAGTTTATGAATGCGAATGCAGCAAGATTCAACGTTGAATCTCAATTACCAGATTACGCAAACGCCAGCAGTATTTCGCCCGGAACATCGAACAACCTTACTCAGGGTTTTCCCGGTAAATTTTAATGTCCAGGCTATGTGTAAGGTACGTAATATCCCCACAGCACGATTGACATCCATCTTCCAAAGAGGCTATCCTAGCGCCAAGAGTTTGAGCCTCTCGAATTATATCGTGTGAGGAAGAATAGACGTGAAGACTATCCTTTGCAATGACTGCGGTCAAATAATGACCAGGTACAAAACCCGTTGTACCGCATGTTCGCGCACGGATTTGCTTTTCTTCCCGACTCATGATGATGAGGGTCTTCGAAAGCGCTTGAAAGAGATTCGTCGAGCCAAGGGTAACAACGGCCTGCACCGCCTTATGTTGACCAGTATGGGTCTGGCAGTTCTTTTTGTCGTGGGCTATTCTGCCGAGCATGATAGAGCCGCCAAGCAAAACCAAAGTCTGGCTGTCGTCGGCGCACAAGCTCAAACACAGCAGGGTGGAGAGAATGTCGTCGCAACCGCGACCAAGGCTCCGCTCACTCGTTAGTCTATATCTTTGCGAAAAACTGGAAGTACCATGAATACCATGGTGCTTTTGTAGTTTTGGACTTTTGTTTGGGAACACCTGAGTCTTGAGCTGGTAAGTTCCGTCGAACATCCAGGCGAAGTTCGATGGAGTCGATCTGATCGCGTATCTGGCAGACCTACTCAAAGAAACGAGTGGCATGGCGCCTGATGTCCAATTTGATTCGGCCTGCTGATGTCACTATTCGACGCTTTATTATCTTACTTGCGAATCCAGTAGCGCCCCGTGACTCTGGAGCCGGCATCGATGTTCTCCGGAATGTACGGGTTGAAGTAGTCGCTATGAATGGCTTTGGCGATCTCCATTGTTGTATCGACGATGTAAGTAAGCTCGTTATGGATGCCCTTCTCAACCATTTCTTTCGTGGTTGTCTCTCGTAGATATTTGTTGAGCTGCTCCATAATGTTCATCGAGGTCTCACCGATATCCCCTTCGAGCGGCTTGATCCTGCTGAGGAAATTTTGTGCTCTCATGCAGCAGTGATAAACAGATCTCGGAAAGTATTCGTCCTTGACCAGGAACTCGAAGATCGACGTACCTGCGATACCGCATTTGGATCGCTTCAGGTAGGCGTCTCTCGCCGCGCACGATTTCAACAGCGCCAGCCATTGAGTCAGCTCCGCCGGACTTTCCTCATCGGTCGTTGTGGGACCCATGGCGTGATATTTGACATCGAGAGCACGAGCGGTTTGACCTGCTCGTTCCAAATGCATGCCAAGCCTCATGAAGTCGAACGTAGTCTCGTGTGACAAAGTAGAGTCGAGCACTCCATAGAACATATTCACCGAATTAATGATGTATCGGTAGAACTTGTCGCGATCGGTACGATAAAGCTTCTCGCCCCGACCATCAGTTAGCCAGTGCCAGTTGCGATTGACCGCTTCCCACATTTCCAGACTGATGACTTCACGGATGGTGCGAGCATTTTCTCGTGCCCAGTAAACAGAGGATCTGATGGAAATCGGGCTGTCCTCGTTCCATGTCAGGTAGTCCTGCACCACATCGCCATTGTGCCGTTGTTCCTCTGAGAACTGATCATCGAAGCGATCCTTCTCGCCTACGACGATAATCAGCGGATGCCAACGTTGAATCTCAGGAAGCTCTACATCGAGTACGAAGGTTCTGTTGGAACGCAGCAGTCGAGCTATACATTCCGTGCGCTCAATGTATCGAATGAGCCAAAAGCAACATTCTGCTGTTCGGGAAATCATCGATTATCATCCTCCACAATCCATGTATCCTTGGAGCCGCCACCCTGACTCGAGTTGACTACATACGAGTTGGGTTTCAGCGCTACTCTGGTCAAACCGCCAGGAATCACCTTTATTTCCTTGCCGCAAATGATATAAGGTCTCAGGTCCACTCTTCTTGGTGCAGTGCCGTCGTCTGTCCACGTCGGACAAGTGGAAAGCTCCACCAGATGTTGAGCGATGTAGCCTCGCGGGTTCTCTTTAATTAGATCGGCGAACTTGGCGATCTCTTCTTTAGTCCCCTTTGGTCCAATGAGCATGCCATAGCCGCCCGAGGCATCCACAGCCTTAACAACCAATTTTTCTAAATTGGCGAGCACATACGCTCTATCAGTCTCACGAGCACAGATAAAAGTCTCGACTTGCTTGATAATCGGCTCTTGCTTCAAGTAATAGCGAATCATGTCCGGGACGAATGGATAAACTGCTTTGTCGTCCGCAACGCCATTCCCGAGGGCGTTTGCCAGGCAGACATTGCCTGCAGCATACGCCTGGAAAATTCCCGGCACTCCCAACATCGACTGCGGATTGAATACAAACGGATCGAGAAACTCGTCATCAATCCGCCTGTAGACAACGTGTACGCGGCTTGGACCCTTGGTCGTTTTCACATATACTTTGTCGTCATGAACGAACAAGTCCGAGCCTTGAACGAGATCGCAGCCCATGGTTCGAGCCAGGAAACTATGCTCGAAGTAGGCTGAGTTGTAGGGGCCTGGTGTAAGCACCACGAT
>CAYTDR010000770.1:0-4376 GCA_964436185.1 uncultured Candidatus Obscuribacterales bacterium
GGAGGAACCGGGAAAGGTGCTGGTCCGGTGGCCCCAGTGACTGGCGGAGCTGGAAAAGCTGCTTGCGCAGTCGCCATGTTGGCGGGGGGAACCGAAAATGGTGCTTGTGCGGTCGCAACGTTGACAGGAGGAACCGGGAAAGATGGTGGTTCAGATGCTCGTTCAGCCGCCACGCCCAGTAAAGGAACCTGAAAAGGTGCTTGGGCACCCGGTCCGCTCACTGGCGGAATCGGTGGAGGTGGTGCTTGCACCAGAACGGTGGTAGGCGGAGCGGGTGGAGGAGCCGGTGGCGCGGGTGGTAGCGCTGGCTTGACCGGTGATGAAGCGACCGGCGGCAATGAAGCTTCAGGACTGAGGAACTCGCCCGTTGTCGGGTAGTTCGCTGAGCTGGGAGCCGTTTGTTGAGCACTGGCTTTCCAGTCGATGTTCGACAGAGAACTGGGCGTCCACTGGGCGTGAAGCTCCGCTAGTAGTGCTGCCGTGTCATCCTTCTTCGGCAAAGACGCCATCTCTGTTGCAGTTGCGGGGGCACTTGCTTGACTGTCTTTAGCAAGAGGATTGCTAGTCGGAATCGACGGAGGAACTTGATATGAAGGTGGAGAAGTAGGAATTGAGGGACTGGATTGGACTGGCTGGTCAAACGAAATCTTCTCAAAGTCGACAGCAGAAAACTGCTTCATATCAGCCATTTGCGGATCCATCGGCATGTGAAACGGAGCATTTGCCGGCTGGTCGTCCACAGCAGGAAGCTGGTCGCGGCGAGAGTATTGTGGAACCAGTGGACCTTGACTCGGATCCATGGAGGCTGGCGTCAAAACGTCGAGAGTTTGGGAATCATCCGGCATGAGATAGCGAGGGGACTCATATTCAGCACGAGCCGCGACCTTCCTGACTTTGTCTTCCATCAAAGAACGCCCATCAGGCGTGAGGATGAGTCCTAGTTTCATCTGGTTTTCAACCAGAACAGGCCAGCGACTTGGTGGCAACTTCATCTTAGCAACGATGTCTTTCAGGTTCATCGTTCCGTATACATTGCCAAAAAACTCGAGTTGAACATCGATTGGAATAGGTTCGCCTTGCTGCAAATATTCGACAATCTGTTCGGTTGCCAGCCTCTCATGAGTGCGCTGCAGGATAGAGTGCTCATTAAGGCCTTGCTCTTCGAGGAATTGAGCCGCTCGGACATACGCTTCGCCGTCCCAGATTATCGAGTCTGCATCTTCATCGATACTGGTAGCTTCAGGCTCTGCGCCCTCTTTGAATCGAACCTTTCCATCCGGCCAGAGAAAAATCTCCATGATGGATTCTCTGCCTGGACCGATAGGAGAGTGGGCGTGAAGAATTCTTCCTAAGCCGATTTGTATTACAACTGCGTCAGAAATTATCAGATGTCCGGTTGCCTCGAAGTTTTTAGCTGCTTTTAACAACCAACCGATGGGCTTTTCCTTCAAATCGCCGTTCAGATAGGAAACCACCTCACTTTTGTGAGGGCTTTGGCCGATCCCCATGTCGGTACTGTGGTGTTGCGAGGCTATCCGAAGAGTTTCACTAAGTGTCTTCTTTTTTTCCATGATTCCAACCTGACGCCATGTATGACTGGCAGTACTAGACCCAGTGTCCAGAAAAAACCCAACAACTAAAGTACTTATTCCACAAACTCTATTGCGTTAGCTCCTTAGATGAAAAGATCTGGGGACCCCCGTTACGTTAATCCGTCAGTATAATCTTTCCCTCGGCAGAACATGAAATCGATGCCTGGATTGGTTTATTGTAAAACCTAAGAAGAGAACGGTAGAAAAAAGAGAGCAAAAAATGTTCAGTGGTGGCGCACCAATTCATCTTGGCTGGTCGCGGATGTTCGATCCCAAGAAGCCAACAATCCAAAAACCGATCGATTGGCGGAGGATTGGCAAACTTTTTGCTCCATATTGGAAACAGGAGCTTCAAGTACTCGCTTGTGTCGGCTCTGTTTCCGTGCTTGGTTTAGCTGCACCGCTTGTGAGCATGTGGGTTATCGATAGGGCGATTCCTGCTTCGGATTTTCGATTGGTGATCATTCTGGCTGGTCTGATGGTGGCATCGGCGGTGCTTTCTTCCCTCGCCGGAGTCTATCAAGGATACCTGAACGCAGTTGTTGGCGAAGGAATCATGAGGGATCTGCGCGTTGCTCTATTGAGCCACTTGCAGCGAATGCCGCTGGATTTTTTCACGAACACGAAGACTGGCGAAATAATGAACCGAGTATCCAATGATGTGGACAGCATCAACGGAGTCGTTTCTGGCACTCTGATGTCGATATTGACCAATCTGTTCGTCATGATGACGACGCTGGTGACAATATTCCTTTTGGATTGGAGATTGGCACTCGCTTCTCTTATGCTTTTGCCGGCTATGGTTCTGCCGATGTGGCCCGTGGGACGAAGGCTCTATCAGGCGAGGAGCACCAGCAGGGAGAAACGAGACGAAATTCACGCCGTCGAACAAGAGACTTTGTCTGTCTCCGGCATACTTTTGCTTAAGTCGTTCGTTCGCGAAGATTATGAACGGCAGAGATTCTTGGATCTGTCGAGTTCGCTTATGAACACTGAGGTCCAGTTGGCAATGATCGGTCGTTGGTTCATGGCGCTTATCGCGGCCATGATCGTGATTGGACCGGCATGCATTTGGCTGTATGGCGGATGGCTCTGCATCTATCATGGTGTTACTGTCGGAACCGTAGTCTCCTTCATCGCCTTGCTGGCTCGACTTTACAGTCCGGCTGCTACTCTTGCTGGAGTTCAAACTCAAATAGTCAGCGCGCTAGCCGTCTTCGAGCGAATATTCGATTACCTCGACATGAAAGAGGAAAGCTACTCCCGGAGCGACACAGCACCGCTTGGAGATATCGAGGGAGAGGTGGAGTTTGAATCTGTCACATTCGCTTATCCCGATGGGAGGGAGGCTTTAAAGGACATTTCCTTCCGCGTGAAACCCGGTCAGTTAGCAGCCTTCGTTGGTCCGTCCGGCGCTGGAAAGACGACCATCAGCATGCTTGTCCCCAGGTTTTATGAACCGCAATCAGGTGAGATTCGGATCGATGGAAGAGATGTAAAATCAGTGGGGCTCTCAGATTTGCGAAGCAACATTGGTATCGTTTCTCAAGAGACCTATCTTTTCCACGATACTGTCATGAACAATCTTCGCTATGCAAGACCGGATGCATCGCCGGAGATGATCATGGAGGCGACCAAGGCCGCGAATATTCATGATCTGATCTCTCGCCTGGCTCTTGGTTATGACACCGTAGTTGGTGAACGTGGGCATAAATTGAGCGGCGGCGAAAGACAACGGCTGGCGATTGCAAGAGCGCTTCTCAAGGATCCGAAGGTCTTAATTCTCGATGAGGCAACCAGCTCTCTGGACTCGGAGAACGAGGCGTTGATTCAGACTGCGTTGGTTCCCTTGATGAAGGGGCGTACGAGTTTGGTTATCGCACATCGATTGTCGACTATTCACTCTGCTGATGTGATATTTGTCCTGCATGAAGGACAGATTATCGACTCAGGTAATCACAAAGAGCTGATGGAACGGCAGGGACTGTATGCCAGGCTATATCAACAACAATTCAAGGAAGCGCCTTCGTCCGGGACAAATCAATAGATTGACCAGCCGGGAGTAGTAAGATTGAAGAAATGTCCGTTGCCGCTCAGATTTCGCGCCTCTGCATGTAACCGCTGGCGATGCTACCGGTGTAAGGACGATATCATCGTCCTGGTCGACTCCAACTCCTCACTTTTGTCCTTACGAGCAAAGATGTTCTCTTGCTTCTCCGGCAGCGTAAAGTGAACCCGTAATCAAAATCAGATCGTGAGCGCCGGCTTTCGCTCGTGCCATTTCAATCGCTCCACTTACCGTCTCGCTCATCTCTGTGGAGCGTTGTCTCTCGTTCGGAAGCAAAGTCATTAGCTGCTGAGGTGGAACTGATTTTGTGTTTCTGGATTTGGTCAAAACCAACTCCGAGTTTTCGTGACAGACTGCATTGATGATAGACCGCGAGTCCTTGTCGGAGTTCATAGCACGCACTATCACAGCGCGCTCGAATTGGAAAAGATCGCTGATAGACTTCCACATAACTTCTGCTGATTCTTTGGTATGGGCACCATCTGCGATGATTAGTGGTGTCGTTGATAAAACATCGATTCGACCTGGCAGCCATGCTTCTTTGAGACCGGCTTTGATTTGGGAGACCTTTTCCTCTCCTCTGTCAATTTTGTCTGTAATGGATTCAAGTGCAGCAAAGGCGGTAAGGGCGTTATTAATCTGGTGGCGGCCTATCAGCGAGGTCCTCACTTCATGCCTTCCATTCGGTCCATTGAGCATGAAACTTTGTTTTCCTG
>CAYTDR010000771.1:0-4363 GCA_964436185.1 uncultured Candidatus Obscuribacterales bacterium
CGGAGCGTCCCACCGACACAATACAAGACCGGGTATACAGTTCGCCTCAGGATGACGAGTGATGTCATGATAGCCCTTTAGTCCACTAACGCGTCCCAGCACAGCATGGTATGGTCGCCAGGCTCGCCAAATGAACGAGAGCAGTGCCAGACCCAATGCAATAAAGATCCCTTGAACTACGCCCACGAGCGCTACACCAAGAAAGCAGGCAATCGATGAGAAAAACTCCATAGGTCGAATTTTGAACAAGCGTACTACATCGGTGATGTTCACCAAGGAAAGGCAGCAAGATATAACAACGGCAGCTAAAACAGCGCAGGGCACATTCTGCAACAATTTCGGCGCCAAGATTAGCAGCATTGCCAGGCAAACTGCGCCCACAAGTCCGGTCACTTGCGTCTTCCCTCCAGCCGCTACTGCCACCGGTGTGCGAGAGGCACTACCCGTGACGGAGAAGCCCTGAAAAAGGCCGACTGCCAAATTGGCAACGCCAAGCGTAACAAGCTCCTGATTGTCATCTACTTCATAACCACCACGCAGTGCAACGGTGCGTGATACGACGCTCGTGTCGGCAAAAGATACCACCGCCATGGCAATTGCGCTACTCAATAGAGCGCCTATCTCGTCAAACGATACGCTGGGTAGTCTGCAATTCGGCAATCCTTGTGGAAGCGGCCCGACCACGGAGATACCAGTCTTTGCGGCAAGTTCGCACGTCGTCGCCACTATTGTCGCAACAAGCACAGCTACCAAGACTCCAGGAATTCTTGGTAGAAATCTCTTGAAGACTAGAATAACAATAAGCGACGCCGTGCCGATAGCAAAAGACGTCCAGTTGATCTGAGCACTCAAAATACCTTGAACAAGACCGCTTGCCTTGTCCGGGAGGTCAAGTCCCTTTGCGCGAAAGCCGAATAGTATGGGCAACTGACCGACCATAAGCGTTAATGCAATAGCATTCAAATAGCCGTAACGAATGGGCTTTGAAAGCAGATCAGTAATGAATCCGAACCTGGCAAGGCCAGCAACTAGACATGATAGTCCTGAGAGGATCGCCAATGTACCGGCAAGCTCGACTGCATGATGCGAACCACGAGCAGCCATGGGCAGGATGCTTGCCGCGATGATGGCGACAAGGGCCGAATCAGGACCCACCACCATGGTTCGACTCTTGCCGAATGTGGCGTACACCACCAGCGATACCATAGAGGCATAAAGTCCGCATATCGACGGAAGACCTGAAGCTTCAGCATATCCCATACCGACCGGAACGAGAACCGTCGTGAGAACCACGCCGGCCACAATGTCTCTGACCAGCCAGGCGCGTTGATACGATTTCAGCAGCGCCAGAATCGAGATCCATCGAGACAACCCCTGCGGTTGTGCTTCGCGCCCAAACGGGTTGATGGATGTTTTGGAACTGGAATTGATGGGCATGTTCCACCCGCAGAAAAAGCTTATAAACGCTCACCACTGGATGCTACAGCGCTCTGCTGTGCTTCTCAAAACAAATCTTGCCAATTCGGCACTTGTCTTTCGTAAGTCTCTAAAACTAAATCTATTCTAGCCTTTTGCGGCAGGGGTCGCGAAGATCTAGTGGGTTGGAAGGATGAGACAACGGAGATTAACTCCTCCATTTGTTCGATGATAGCCACATCAAGGGCTTGCCAACTTTGGTTTTGTTGAGCTGGCGCAACCAACTGAAACAGAATGAACTGCTGAGTTGCTCACAGTCTGAATGCGATTACTTTGACTTCTGAACTTTGTCCTTTGGTTTCTGATTTTTCAGTGTTTTGAGATAAGCAACGACGGCTTTGACTTCGTCTTTGCTCAAGTTGGGCGCAGTCATCAGACTCGTTTGGCCTGGCAGCACTCGAGCAATATGCTCTTCAGGATCTTCCAGCTGAGCAATTAGAAAATCGACCGAACGCAAGTCTCCAACTCCGTCAAGAGTGATGCCATCAATGCATCCTTTTCCGGCCAGCTTGTGACAATCAAGGCATTGATATGCAGTAAATAAAGCTCTTCCTCTAGCAACAAGATTCTTGTTCTGGCGCCCCGTTGACAGCTTTTTCGATTGCGTTCTTGTTGCCTGCGCTTTGCAGCTCGAATCGATCTGAAGAGTGATACCGAAGATAACCATGGTACAGACCAAGAGTGCTTTGAGTTTCAATTGCAGACACCTTTGATTAAGAGACCGGCACAAGACTAGTGGAACTATAGCAAAAGGAGAATCGATCTCTAATCATTCTCTCAGAGCAAGGATGCGAATGGCTCAGTGGATGGCAAAGAGAACCAAAACGTGCTTCCTTTGTCCAATTCGCTTTCAACACCGATAGCACCAGCATGTGCTTCTACTATGGTTCTGCAAATGGCTAGTCCTAGACCGGCGCCTCCCTTTTGGCTGCGGTCGGCAGCTTCGACCTGTTTAAACCTTTGAAAGATCGATTGCCTGAACTCCGAAGGTATGCCCCGGCCCTGATCGGTGACCTTAATAGTGGTGACTTCATTGCTTGATTGCGCGGACACAACGATTCGTGATTGTGCCGGAGAGAACTTGATAGCGTTGGAAATCAGATTCACGAGCACTTGAAGTATTCGATCGTAGTCTGCCATCAATGTAACTGATTCAACTTCTGTTACCAGCGTAATGCCCTGTGCGTCGGCAGAGGAGCGGACGAGTTTAAAAGCGTCATCGATCAGTTTTCTAGCAGGAACTTCGATTTTTTCAAGTATGATGCCACCAGATTCGATGGTCTCCAAATTCAACAGATCGTTTATCAGGTTCAATAGATAGTCACAGCTGGTGTAGGCTATCGATAAAAGCTCCGCACCTTCAGGCTTATCATAGACGCCGCTGTTTAGGAGGGAAAGCGCCCCCTTAATGGAAGTCAACGGCGCGCGTAAGTCATGACTCACAACTGATACCATTTCGGATTTTCGCTGAGAGGCTTGCTGAGCCGCATCGCGCGCCACTAGCAGTTCCTGTGATAGTGAATCCAGTTCTTTAACTTGGCGTTCTAAATCAGCAGCACGCTTTTTCTCCAACCTCGAAATAGCTATATCCAAAATATCTGTTCGCAACTCAATGGCACTTTGGACTTCGCAACTCGACCAGGGGACCGACTTGCCGGTAACGATCTCCTTCCAACGCTCAAAGGAGTTGCGAGGGTGCAAATGCGTGCCGGCGATACCGGGCTCAAGTTCGTCCTGTTTGCCGGCCCAATTCACTTCTTCCAGTTGTTCTGGACGGAACCATAGCAACCACTTTGAACCGCTTGTGGCTAAGCGAATCGCCAGCAGACCGCTTGCCGAATCTGCGATAGATTTGGCGGACGATAAGTGTTTTGATGTCGACTCGCTTATGAATATAGGTAAACTATTATGGTGCAGATCGGCAACGAGCTCGGCGATCTCTCGCTGGTCTGGGGTTTTACCAACCAGAAATAACTGCTCTTCCCAAACCACTGCGGCACCCTTGCCCCCAGCTATTTGCAACAACATGTCAGAGGCAGCGATTGCCGAAGGTAAATCATCTTGGGACGAAATATGCAAAAGCAACTCTTTGCGGGCTTCTTTCAGGTCTAATGACATTGTAAACGTTTCGCGTTCTTCTATGGCATTGATTTGCAGAGAGACCAAACGGGAAAGGACGTCGCAAGCTTGTCTGACGGCATAATCCACCTGTTTTGCGCTTGTATGATGGCATGCGATAAGACCTCGCAATTCGCCATTGCTGATTAGCGAAAGCGACATCGATGCAGCCACTCCCATGTTTCTTAAATACTCGACATGCACAGGAGACATCGCCCGCAAAATCGATTCGCTAAGGTCTAGAGGCGCTGAAGTGAGCGGGTTATTCGAAGGATAAATAGGTGATGACACAGCATCAGCATTCACCAGTATGCGCAAACGATTTCGCTTGTACAGCTCGCGTGCTTGTGCAGGAATGTCACTAGCTGGAAATTTCAACCCGAGATAACTCTTCGCTTCGGCTGCTTTGCATTCGGCGAAAACTGTTCCATTCCATTCCGGGTCGAATAGATAGATCATAACTCGCTCAAAACCGGTCAATTCGCGCACAAACTCTGCGACTGATTCAAGCAGCTGTTGACGGTTCGTGCAAGCAAGTAACTGTGCCATTGTCAGGTTACTTGTACGAAAAAAATTAAGGGATTGTGCTGGATTAAGACTCGCGGTCTCTTCAAATTCAATAATCAGAAGTCCATCCGAGCGATGAGTTAGTGCATCAAACTCTCTTTGGCCGGTTTTGCAGCGGACAGCAAGGCGCATAGGAGTTGGGAGAATTGTGTCGGCTGAAAGCTGCCGCGAAAGCTCAGCTTGCTTATCGTTGCCTATGAGT
>CAYTDR010000772.1:0-4350 GCA_964436185.1 uncultured Candidatus Obscuribacterales bacterium
AGAGCTCGAGCTCAAAGCTAGCGGAAAGCGACCGATTCTGGTTATCCCAAGCAACAACATTCTGTGCATCGACATCCTGCGTAACTGTCAGCGCAGAATGACTGGCACCATGGAGGCTGAGTCGCTGTCATTGTATGAGGGTCCCTGCCTCGATTCCCGCGATCCATATCCGCTGGAAGGGATCTTGTCCAGCCAGTTGGTGGTGTTACCTGAACCGGTTCAATCTATTTACAAAGCGGAGAAAGCCCAGCTCCAATTCATAGCCAATAAGGCATTCAGCGAAGACTGGGCGATCGCATCCGACTTCAAAAAACTGCCCGAGAGTTTTCGCCTCGACGGTGATACTACAGTTAGTATCTATGAACGGTGCCGACCAACCAACGCGGCGACTGCCATAGCGACGCTCGAGCGCATGAGACCGCTCATTTCCATTCCCACCGCAGGACAAGCCCCGTGGATCTCGACCGACGAAGAATTCGTGCCGCAGGAACAGCAAAATAGGGATTCGACGAGGGTGAGAGTGAACAAAATCGGAGAGAGAACACATTACTTGCTCTCCTACGATGTCCTGCCGAAGAAGTTCCGCCTTAGCGGGACATTAGTCTTACAGGTGTCGAAAAAAGACCCGAACAAGCAATTGGGAACGATTTCAGGAGCCGCCGAATTTTTCGATTCAGCAGGCAAACTGCTCGGCTCCAAAGAAATCAGCGTTGCCGGCGATCGCTTCAACATGGAAGGGGAAACTTCGCAACCAGCACATGTCGTTCTCTACTTCTGTGATGCCGCCGGTATCAAGACGATCAAAGTCGAGCGTTTGTCAGTCCAATAAGAGATTAACAGTATCTCTAACTACTCCCTAATGCTCAATATATAATTATTTGGTTCTGCCATCCGCTTGGGATCGCGCTTTTGCCGGCGACTGTTCTTCAGACCAACCAGCGATTAATGCGTAATTGATACCATCCGTGACGGCAATACAAGTTCCTTTGAGCGCGTAGCTGTAGTACAAGTCAGGTGAGGTAGACCAAAGTGGTGCAAAGTACTGAACGCGAAGCAGCCTCTGATGCGAATCGAAAACTCATCGACGCTGTGGAGACCTTGCCGGCCAGCTGGTACTATGACAAATCCGTTTACCAGGCAGAACGGGAACAAGTATTTGGCCGCTCATGGATCTACGCCGCACACGAGAGCGAGTTGTCCGGAGAGGGTGATTTCCTCACCGTCGATATCGCGGGGTATCCGCTTTTCCTGACGAAAATGGCTGATGGAAGCATCAACGCCTTCCATAATGTGTGTCGTCATCGAGCAGCTCCACTCCTTTCGGAAGCTAGTGGTACGCTGGCAAGCTCCACCATTTCGTGCCGATATCACGGCTGGACCTACAACACTGACGGACAGCTCCAGGCAGCACCATACTTCGATTGCACGGACGTCTGCGAGAAGGAAAAATTATCACTCTTTCCTGTCTCCGTTTCCACATTTGAAGGTTTGATCTTCATCAATCTGGCTCCGGATGCAGTCCCGCTAGACCAGATGCATCACCAGCTTTTCGATACCATAAGATCTTCTGACTGCGACCTGGCCGAATACAAGTACCACTCAAAGATGGTACGTGAAGGTGCATTCAATTGGAAAGTCTGGATGGAAGGCTACCAGGAGTGCTATCACTGTCCCACTATTCATCCCGTTTTTCTCAGGGACTTCGCTTTGCAGAAATACAGCATCGAGAATCGCCATCTTTTCTCCTTGCACAACTGCGATCGTAAAGTAGAGTCCTCATCAGGCTCGTTCAAAGGACTCTGGCTCTGGATTTATCCCAACCTGGGAATGCCGGTGTATGAGCCGGCGTTCTACACGCTGCAAGTAAATCCTCTTTCAGTTGATCGCACGAGACTGACCTATACGTTCCACTTTCGCCATCCGGATAAAGAAAACGACATTAAGGATTTCCGCGCCTTCGTAGATAAAATCACGGAAGAGGACATCACCATATGCGAAGCCGTACAGCGAAATCTGGAAGCCGGCGTATATAAAAGAGGCGTACTCAACCCTGCACGAGAAAACGGAGTCGTCTATTTTCATTCACTAATTCGCGAGGCTTTAGCAGGCACCGCATTTGGTGCCGTACAGCATTCCAACAACAATGCCGACAAGGAGATCCTTTGCAATGCCTGATCAGATGAGCGCGCCGACAGACCGAGGCAGAACTCGCCCATACGACTTCATCATTGTCGGCGGTGGCTCGGCCGGCTGTGTGCTGGCTAATCGTCTCAGTGCAGACAAACAGATTGATGTCCTCGTCCTGGAAGCCGGCAGACCGGATCATCTCTGGGATATCTTCATACACATGCCGGCAGCACTGACCTATCCGATTGGAAACAAAAACTACGACTGGTGTTATCGATCAGATCCGGAACCATACATGGACGGTCGACAGATTTACCATGCTAGAGGCAAGCTGTTAGGCGGCTCAAGCTCGATCAACGGCATGATCTACATTCGCGGCAATCCGATGGACTTCGAGAAGTGGAGCCAAGATCCTGGAATGTCGAACTGGAACTATGCTCATTGTCTGCCGTACTTCATGCGGGCCGAGACGCGCATGAAAGGCGCGGATGATTATCACGGCTCGTCCGGTCCACTGGTTCTCGAAACTGGTCCCTGCGAGAATCCGCTCTTCCAGGCGTTTTTCGAAGCCACACAAGAAGCCGGATATCCCTGGACGGAAGACGTCAACGGCTATCAGCAAGAAGGTTTCGGCCGGTTTGACCGCAACATCAAGAATGGGCGAAGGTTTTCCGCTGCCCGAGCGTATCTTCATCCCGTGCTGAAAAACCGCCCTAATCTGAAAGTAGAGTGCGGAGCACTTTCTACACGCGTACTATTCGAAGGAGACCGTGCGGTTGGTGTCGAGTATCGCAAAGGACGAAATCTGCACCGCGTCTACAGTCACGAAGTAATTTTGTGTGGTGGCGCCATCAATTCACCGCAACTTCTCCAGCTTTCCGGAGTTGGCAACGCCGAGGAGCTGAGGAAACTCGACATCCCGATGGTGCAACATCTACCCGGTGTCGGTGAGAATCTCCAGGACCACCTGGAAGTCTATATTCAGTATGCCTGCAAGCAGCCAGTCAGCATGTATCCGGCGCTCCAATGGTGGAACAAGCCATGGATCGGATATCAGTGGTTGTTTCACCGCAAGGGCGCTGCTGCAACAAATCACTTCGAGGCAGGAGGCTTCATTCGCAGCAACGATGAGGTCGAGTATCCCAATCTTCAGTTCCACTTCTTGCCACTAGCCATCAGATATGATGGGTCTTTCCCATCAGGCGGTCATGGCTACCAGGTCCATATCGGCCCGATGAACTCCGATGCTAAAGGACACATCAAGATTCGTTCGACCGATCCGGCAGAACATCCAAGTCTTCGATTCAACTACCTCTCCACGGAAAAGGACCGGCGCGAATGGGTAGAGGCGATTCGCTGTGCGCGTCGCATTCTCAATCAGCCAGCGATGGACGAGTTCAACGGTGGCGAAATCTCCCCTGGTCCGCAAGTTGAGTCGGACGAAGAGATTCTCGCCTGGGTCGCCAAAGACAGCGAGACTGCCCTGCACCCTTCCTGCACGTGCAAGATGGGTGTCGACGAAATGTCGGTGGTACATCCGGACAGCCTCAGCGTGCACGGCGTGGAAAATCTGCGAGTGGTAGACGCTTCAGTCATGCCTTACGTCACCAACGGCAATCTATATGCTCCAGTGATGATGATCGCTGAAAAAGCGGCAGACCTGATTCTGGGTAACACGCCATGCCCACCGGCCAATGTAGAATTCTTCCGGCACCGCGCAAAACAGCTTTCCTAAAGGCTTTCCGCATCGGCAAATTTGCACAGGCGAGTTACGCCATTTACTGCCAACTTGCCGATAGCCATTCGTCGAGCGCCAATCGATCTTGGTCATCAGAACGCTATCCACATCTCCGATACAACTATGATAATGGTCGTTCAAACCGAAGTCTGACGTAATAACTGGTTGCAGATGCGCCCAGCGGGGAACAATCATCTCAGATGACTTGACCGTGCGTGGAGCCATTCAGCGCGACAGAGTTGGAAAAGAAGAACAGCACATCATTTGGGCGTAATACTCCGCTGCAATCACCGGAGCCCATTGAATACTGCGAGTTCTGCGGCGACGTATTCACCGACGATCACGATTGCAGCCTGGGAGCCGGGGACAATCTACTGATCGTGGAGGAAGAAAACCTCGCAGGCACGATTCTTGACGGAAGATACGAGATTATCGAAATGCTGGGTCAAGGAGGCATGGCCAGGGTCTATCGGGCCATCGACCAC
>CAYTDR010000773.1:0-4333 GCA_964436185.1 uncultured Candidatus Obscuribacterales bacterium
ACACCGGGACCACTTTTCATTGCCACTTCCGCAATTATTCTGACCGGCTCAGCCATGTTCATCATGTGGATGGGAGAGTTGATCACCGAGCGCGGCGTTGGCAACGGTGCCTCGCTCCTTATCTTTCTCGGTATCGTCGCGCGTCTGCCGATAATGGTGCACAACACGTATGAGGCGGTTCAGTCAGGACAGTCACCGGTCTGGGGTGTTTCTATACTGATCATTTGTATGCTTTTGCTTGCCGCTCTGATTGTCTGTTTGCAACAAGGTGTAAGAAAGATCATGGTTCTGGGTGCCCGCCGCAATGTGGGCAGGCAAGTATTCGTGGCTGCTCCGGACGACTATCTCTATTTGCCGATCAATCCCTCGGGCGTTATGGCCATTATCTTTGCGTCGTCACTGCTGATGTTCCCGACTACGATAATGCAGTTCGTCGCTCAGGGACGTGGAAAAGATCCCGGCGCACTAATATATGAGTTGTTGATCGGCATTCCCGGTCTGGGTCCGTCCATCCAATCCTTCGCTGCTCAGCCGTCAGTGCAGAACGCCTGGAGCTTCATCGCTATGGAGCTTGGCAACTGTTTCTCTTATTACCGCTGGGAGCATTCTGTTTTATATCTCGCTTTCATCCTCTTCTTCGCGTACTTCTATGCCTCGATCATTTTGCAACCGAAGGACATGGCGGAGAACTTGAGACGGCAGGGCAAAGCGATCCAGGGAGTCAGACCCGGTCGACCGACCGCCGAGTTTCTCGACAGCACCTTGATGAAACTGATCTTCATCGGCTCGGTCGGTATCGGTTTGGTTGCCATTTTGCCTATCCACGTTGAGCAGTTTACCCAGGTCGCCACATTGCAAGGACTGGGCAGCACGTCGTTGATCATTCTTGTCGGTGTGGCAATTGATACACAGCGGCAGATCAAAACTCATGCTCTTTCGGCTCGCTATCAGGCTCGTGGAATATTCCGCAAGACGAATGAGAAGCGTGGCTAAGAGAGTAGTTTGTTGGCAGTTCAAAAAAACGAACTGGTTAACCTGTTAAGCAGCCCGGTACAAATCAGGCAACATATTGCACCAATCTGGCTGTCAGACTGTATATTGACAAGGCAATTCAATCTTGAATAGAGAGGCGTTTAGACAATGAGAATTCTATTTCTTGGAGCACCAGGAGCAGGCAAAGGAACCCAGTGCAAAAAACTGGCTGCTAAACTCGGTTTGGCTCACCTCTCCTCCGGCGACCTTCTGCGCGAGGCGGTGAGAAATTCTACCGAAGCCGGAGTGGAAGCGAAGAAATATATGGATAAGGGCAATCTGGTTCCCGATCCTGTTTTGATCGCCATGTTCCGAGAAGCGCTTTCTCAGCCGGAACTGAAGAAGGGTTTTATTCTCGACGGCTTCCCTCGCAACCTTCCACAAGCTGAAGCGCTCGATACCCTATTTGAAGAGCTAGGTGCATCGCTCAACTTTGTGATCAATTTACAGACCTCGGATGAGCTTCTCGAAGAGCGGATCACCGGTCGCAGAACCTGTCCGAATAAGGATTGTAACGCTGTCTATCATGTCAAGTTCGCACCGCCGAAAAAAGATGAGGTTTGCGATCTCTGTCAAACAGCTCTCAGTCACCGCTCCGATGACAAGCCCGAGGTTGTGAAGCAGCGGCTTGCTACTTACAGAGAGCAGACCGAGCCATTGATTGCTTACTACAGTAAAAAAGGACTCGTCTCTACAGTCGATGGAGAAGGCGAGCCTGAGCAAGTTTTCGAAAGTCTACTAAAAACGCTGAAAGTGCCTGCTTGAGGTATCGTCTAATTCGCGTTTGTGGCCTTGCGAGAAAAACATTCACCGATCTAGACTAAGCAAGTGTACACACCTGCCGCGACGTTGGCCATATGAAAGATTCAGTGAAAGAGACAGATATCGACTTGATCAGAAGATCAGGAACGCTTGCCGGTGAGATCCTTGAGATGCTCGCCAACACAGCTGGTCCTGGCATAACCACCTGGGAATTAGATCAGATGGCGGAAAAAGCTATCCGCGATGCTGGAGCAGTTCCGACCTTTAAAGGTTATCGAGACTTCCCAGCTACACTCTGTGTTTCCATAAATGAAGAGATCGTCCATGGAATTCCATCACAAAAGCGAGTTCTCAAAGATGGTGACATTTTGAGTATCGACCTGGGAGTGACTTTCTTCAGACAGGAGAACGGGCATCAGTCCGGGTTTATCGCAGATACCGCTGTAACTGTTGGCATCGGATCCGTATCCAAGCGTTTGCAGGCTCTTCTGGATGCCACTCAGCAAGCGCTTTACGCTGGTATCTTTGCATCACGCGCCGGTAATGATCTTAACTGTATCGGCGGTGCCATCGAAGACATCGGCAAGGACGCCGGTTTCGGCATTGTGAGAGAGTATGGAGGTCATGGGATCTCGGTCAACAAGCTCCACGACGAGCCGTTCATATTCAATCACAGGACGCCACAAGGTAGCAGGACGAGGCTAAAACCTGGTATGGTTATAGCGATTGAACCGATGTTCAATCTCGGCAGCGATCGAACCAAGATGAAGCCGGATGGCTGGACTGTTGTTACACAAGATCACACAGCTTCAGCTCATTTTGAGCACTCTATTTTGATCACTGATCACGATGCAGAGATACTAACGAAACGTCCCAGCGAGGTAGTTGGATGGCCAAGCAAGGCGTAATCGAATTTGAAGGTACTATCCGGGAATCCTTGCCCAATGCCATGTTTCGGGTTGAGCTCGACAATGGTCATAAAGTACTTGCGCATATCTCCGGGAAGATTCGCAAAAACTTCATTAAGATACTTCCAGGCGATAGAGTACGCGTAGAGCTCACCCCATACGACTTAACGCGCGGAAGAATCACCTACAGAATCCGCGAGTAATGTACAATTAGTAGTTTGTCTGTCGCTGTGTCTGTTTGCATTCGCTTCAAGAAGCAAGCCGATGCGGTGATTGCGCCGTCAGTAGGGGCTTTAGCGGTCACGACCGAAAGACAGGTCGTCGGCACGTGGAGCCCGCAGGAGACAATCATGAAAGTTCGAGCATCAGTAAAGAAAATGTGCGAAAAGTGCAAGGTAATCCGTCGAAAAGGTCGCGTGGCCGTTATTTGCGAGAATCCAAAGCACAAACAAAGACAGGGATAATCAATCGTTTGATTAAGACTTGTCACGTTAACTCTGTTTAGTCAATTTGACTAACCACAGCAAAGGGAAGCTGGAGGACTCATGGCCCGAATCGCCGGTGTTGATCTACCGAAAAACAAAAGAACAGAAATAGCTCTGACCTATATCTATGGTATCGGTGCTACAACCGCTAGCAAAATATGCGAAAAGCTCAATATTC
Source organism: uncultured Candidatus Obscuribacterales bacterium (assembly GCA_964436185.1). Classification (GTDB taxonomy): domain Bacteria; phylum Cyanobacteriota; class Vampirovibrionia; order Obscuribacterales; family Obscuribacteraceae; genus CAYTDR01. The sequence continues at coordinate 3,366 of CAYTDR010000773.1, forward strand.
CTGAGCCCCGTCGCGTACACGAGCTGACCGACGACGAGGTCTCGAGACTTCGCGATGAGGTCGAGAAAAGCGGTCTTTATCAAGTCGAAGGAGATTTGAGACGTGTTGAAGGTCTCAATATTAAGCGACTAATCGAGACGAACTGCTACCGGGGGCAGCGTCACAGAAAAGGATTGCCCACCCGAGGACAACGCACCAAAACGAACGCCCGTACGCGTCGTGGACGTAAGCGTATTGCCGTAGCCGGTAAGAAACAGGCACCGACCAAGTAGGCTAATCGCCTAGGTGTTTGCATCTGCCTATACAGCATTCAGTTACATTAAAACTAAATTTCACCAATTTCCTGACAATTCCTTTTAAAATCCGGTATTTCAGGGGACGCGAGGAGAAGAGCGGAAGATTATGGCTAAGGCTCACAAATCAAGAGGAAAGAAAAAAGAGAAACGGTATGTATTGCAAGGTGTCGTTCATATTAAGAGCACCTTCAATAACACCATAATCAATTCGACAGATCCGCAAGGACAAGTCATTGCTTGGGCCTCGGCGGGAACGGTCGGATTCAAGGGCGCCAAAAAAGGCACTCCCTTTGCCGCTCAGCAGGCAGCAGATGTGGTGGCACGCCGGTCTATGGATCAGGGGATGCGTCAGGTCGAAGTCCTGGTGAAAGGTCCAGGAGCCGGTCGCGAAACCGCGATCCGTGCGTTGCAAGCTGCCGGTTTGGAAATTACATTGATCAAGGACGTGACACCAATTCCTCACAATGGATGCCGTCCTCCCAAACGTAGAAGAGTTTAATTGCGGCTGTTGAAATTAGCGCACAAAGAAGGATTTGAGGAGATTGGAAGTTGGCTAGATATACGGATTCAGTTTGCAAGCTTTGCCGTCATGAGGGGACGAAACTCTTCCTCAAGGGCTCGCGTTGCTACACCACAAAATGCGCTATTGAGCGTCGTAGATATGGTCCGGGT
>CAYTDR010000774.1:0-1345 GCA_964436185.1 uncultured Candidatus Obscuribacterales bacterium
TTGGTAGGAATTCTAATCTCGGCAAACATGTCTGACTTCAGACGTCGGTCCTCATTATTGAGTCTCGCTTTTATCGGAACTGAGCGCGTTTGAGCGTTGACATGCTCACTGATATAACTAATGCTGCCGTGAAAGGTCTGTTCCGGGTAAGCAGCCACTTGCACCTCTACCTGCGAGCCTAGGTTAACATGCCGCAGATCAACCTCAGGTATATCACCCACAACGACTACTTCAGTCAAGTCGACAATCGTGAACAAATGCTTGGACCGATCTACCATTTCGCCTGTAGCGACACTAAGTTTGGTGACTATTCCTTGCCGAGGGGCCACAATTGGAACTACCGCAATTATTTGTCCCGTTTTTTGTAATTCATCGACCACTCTACTCGGCATGCCAAGAAAGACCAGCTGTTGCTTCAGCGTATTTACTTGCCGTTGCGCTCTCAGCGCCTCAGCCTCCGCTAGTTGAAGGTCTCGGCGAAGCAGAGCTTCGTTTTGAAAAAGCCTTTCTTGACGAGATAGCTCGCTCTTGGCGGCACTAACGGCAACATCGAGGCGATCCACAGAGGCCCTGGCCATAAGCAGATCTTTGAACGCAGCGATCTTCTCGTTGTGTAACTGCTCGATGCGCGAGAGATCAGCCTTTGCTAGCTTATGTTGCACAGCCAGCATTTGATACTCTTTCTGTGCATCGATGAGGTTTTTCGGACGCAGTTTGTTCTCCTCATAAATTTGAAGCTCTCGCTCGACATGTGCCTGGGCGATTCCAAGCTCAGCCGTGGATTTGACTAGATCGGCCTGTAACCCGCCCACCTCCTGACTATCGACTTCCGCCAATACCTCTCCAGCCCGAACGAGCGCTCCCGGCTTAACGCAGATATTGATCACTCGCCCGGAGAAACGCGGGCTGACATCGACCTCTTTGGTGATGTCAGCCTGAATGCGTCCAGGCACATCCAAAAAATGCATGAACTGTTTTCTTTCGATTTTCACCGTTTGCACCTGCATTACCTTAGCCGCAAGAGGAACCAATTGGATGCTACTGGACGACTTATCTGGCGTCCCTGGGATGGGACTAGACTGACAAGCTGTCAACGCAGAAACGCAGATGGTGACCAGAACTATTGCAATAGTGAATCGACAAAATAACGGGCTCTTAACTACGGCTGTTCCTTTCATTTTTTCGGTCCCAAAATCTTCACGCAAGTGACCGCACGGAATGATGTCGTCCCATACTCTTTGTCCGAAGCAGAACTCTTATAAGTAGGGTCCCTTCTCCTTCCTTTGACCTTGTGGACCTTTCGATTGATATACACGAGATTCGTTGTTTTCTGCTCCTCTAGCTT
>CAYTDR010000774.1:1355-4330 GCA_964436185.1 uncultured Candidatus Obscuribacterales bacterium
GTGGCGCCTTGAACAGTCCGGTAAGTTACGCAAATTTTCTATGGTCATAGCCTATATTCTGGAGACTTCACCTTTCAATCTTCTTTCCATCCCGCTTTCCTGCAACGATTGCTTCATTGAAAGAAATCCGAAAGCGACCATTGTTAGATTGAGGGGCGGTTATAACCATCAGGAGGTTTGTAAATGCGTTCTACTCACCTATTGGCATTAGCGCTGGCATCGATCATCGCCGTCGTTCCTACTTTCGCCGCAGACAACGGAACCCCGTCGGACACTGCCAAGCGCGAAGTAGGTCAAAAGGGCTCATCAACTACAAAAGCGGATACCAAAGCATCAAATCCAGCGGACTCTGCTTTAGCGACCACCGATAAAAAGGATGCGAAACCCGCGGATAGTGCTTCTTCCGATAAGCAAACACAGGAGAAGAAAGCGGAAAGCGCTGGTGAGTCAACAAAGACGGATGAGAAGTCCACAGCTCCGCCGGCAAAATAGTTTTTCCCACGTATTGTTATTTCCCAAATAAAGTGCGAATGAGTAGCGGCTTACCAAAGCGGCTGCTCATTCGTTTTAGCGCAAATGATTTTGCCACCAATTACGACCTCACTCGATAGTCCATCTATCTGCAATAGCAATGAAAAAACTTCAACTTAGATTTGAAAACAGTTTGAAAGACCTGGTTGGTAAATTGAGGAATAAGAGAGGAACTCTGGCAGAGGCGATCCTGAGCTCATCGTCCAGCCCATCACATCAGGGGTTTCTAAATGCCCAAAATCCGTTCTAGACCAATTTGCTACCTTTGTCTCACTTGCGAGGAAAGATTTTCGGTGGCTTCAATTTTGCGAGAGTGCCAGAACTGCGGTACTCAAGATCAAACTCAACTCATCGTCGTCTATATGGAGGACTGCCCTGATCGCACAGAATGGCTGGAATTGGTTGACTTTTCCGCTGGCGATTGATGGTTCGGAAGTGGATGTGTCGAGCTATTCGGGACGTGAACATAAAGTAAAAGCGATTGGAGGACGTTTTAACATGCTTCTCTCAAAAAGTACGCCTGAGCCGTTGGATAAGCATCAAAGCACACGATTCAACTGTTTAGCACCAATGCTCAAGATGCTCATGCTTTCCCTGGTATCAATGGGAATTATCGTTGGAATTTATGCAGTAGAGCTATTTCGACCAATGATCGGTATCGTCTGGATCGTCTTCTTAGTCACCGCCACAATTTTCCTCTCTTTAAGTAGAACGATGACTCTAGTCCGTAAAGAGGAAACGAATGAACCGAAGAAAACTCGAACCTCGGTTAGAAACCATAGAAGTCGTTGCAAACGTAGCGCTAATTCGCTGACAAATGAGACAAAGCTGAGTTCCTAAAGACCGATGGCATTTCAGGCAAAAGCCCTGCATTTTGTGAAATTTCCTATTTCAGACTCATAGCGCCTCCGACGCCGGTGGCATAACGGCGGTCACTTCTCATCAGCGGGCATCTCTTCGATCCTTCGCCGCACACCTAGCTCGTAGAAATTTAACTAGGAGCATAGAAAACTCGGATTGAACGAAGAGAACAAGGTTCAGAGCAAAGAAAAATTTTGAAGATCATCGAATCTAGAGGCTGCGAAGCAATGCTTAGTTCCGATGCAAACGAAGGTTGCCATGAAGATCTGTAAGAGTAATTTGCAGCTTGATTGGGCGTCTGCTGCTGTCAAAAGGGCGCGAGCCTGCGATTCTAGCGGTTGAAGGTCGCACTCAGGATGACACTGTCGTTAGTAGCACAGCCGAAGGGCCATTGCTGGATAGCCCTTTGACAATTCATGGCGGACATATTGAAATCTGAGATAATCACGTCATATTCAAGGTGATTACTAATGCCCCCCTTTTTAAAACAAGTCGACGAGTCCAAGCTAACGGGACTTCAAGAAAGGCTGGAAAAAATCAGCAAGCTATCTGCTGACTTCCTGGTCTTACTTTGCGGCTCCACACTTATTGCAACACTGGGACTCTTCCTAGATAGTCCAGGTGTGATTATCGGCGCAATGATTATTGCTCCACTGATGCGCCCACTCATTGGGCTTTCACTGGCGACATTGACAGGCGATAGTACGCTTCTTGGCAGAGCCGGTTTTACTCTGTTTGTTGGTACTCTGGCTGGTGTTTTCATTTCTTCGACTTTAGCTCTACTCTTTCGTTCGCTCGAATTAACTCCTGAAATTCTCAGTCGCACTCACCCCACTCTGCTCGACATGGGAGTAGCTATATTCGCTGGTGCCATCGGCGCCTACTGTCACTCATATGAATACCTGTCCGACTCCCTCGCCGGTGTTGCAATCTCCGTCGCTCTAGTGCCGCCATTGAGTGTTGTAGGAATTGGGCTGGCATACAATTCCTATCAGGTTTGGTCAGGTGCCGCATTGCTATATGCGACTAACTTGATTGGAATAACAGTTGCTGGCGCACTTGTCTTCCTAATTATGGGCTTCATTCCATTGCATCAGGCAAAAAGAGGACTAACCATATCTGCTGTGGTAAGCCTGCTCCTCATTGTTCCTCTCGGATTGAGCATGCGGGAGCTAATTCTTCAAAATCAAATCAGCAGCACAATTAAGCGTGTATTGAAAGAAAAGACTTTCACTTTTCGTAATCTTCAGCTACGCGACGTCAAAGTTGAAAGATTTAAGGAGCCGATGCTTGTGCTGGCCACGATTTATGCTCCGGAGCAGCCAATCACATCGCGACAAGTTGCTCTTGTTCAGGACTTCCTGATTAAAGAGTTAAACACTCCAATTGAGTTTAGATTGCAAATCATACCACTGATTGAAATAGGTGCTCTTGAACTGGTGCCGACTCTAGACGCGCAGGTTAAACAGGAAGTCATTCCGAATGCGGACGCCCAACTTGAGCCACAAGCCACTCCGAATGCTGGCACCCAAGTTGAGCCGCAAGCCACTCCGAATGCTGACATCCAAGTTGAGCCGCAAGCT
>CAYTDR010000775.1:0-4326 GCA_964436185.1 uncultured Candidatus Obscuribacterales bacterium
GACCGCTGCCCTGCATAATGGAACCTGACAGCGCGGGCAGAGCAACAACAGGAAACTCCAGACCTTTGGAGGCATGAATGGTCATCAACTTAACGGAATCAGAGCTCTCCAATGGAGCGTCGGATTGTTTGATATCGAACTCCCGCATACGGCTCATCTGTACAGCGAATTCGTAACACGAGAGCTCGTCGTATTCGCGTGCCAGCGCCACCAGTTTCCAGAGATTGCGAGAACGTTGTCGCCCGCCGCGAATACTCATCAAGACGGTATCGTATCCGGTTTTATGTATCACGCAGCGCAATAGCGACGCAGGAGTCATACGCGTGCTGTCATCGAGAAAGCGCTTGAGAAGCTGAATTGCTTCGTTAAGCGTCTCATAGCCGTTGCGCCTGCAGTCGAATGTCTGCAGATACGCCCATAAGTTCATGTCCTTGCGCCGAAACCCTTTCCCTGTACAAGCCTCGTGTAGAATGTCGTCGCTGACTGCGAACAATGGTGAGCGAAGGACGCCGAAAAGAGCATGATTATCGGCTGAGTTGCCTAAGAAATAAAGAAGATTTTCCAGGTCCAAGATCTCTTGTCGATGAAGGAAACCCCGTCCAGCAAATGTAATGAACGGGATGTTCATTTCAGACAGCGCCAGCTCGAGGTTTTCAAAATCAGAATTCTTTGGCACCAAAACGGCGCAGTCACCGAATGTGATACTACGATTTCGCGTTCCGTCCGGATTGAGAATTGCAGCACCGCCACGCACCATCTCGCCGATCCATTGCGCCACGCAACGAGCTTCATACAGCTTGTCTTCATGACCAGTGGAACCGTCTTCAGCATTACTGGTCAGGATTAGCTGCACAGGTTCAAAAGTCCTGTCTGATTCGCCGTCCAGGTCCGTATCAGGCTCGTCAACACTCCCCTCGGAATCGCTGTTGACGTTTGGGCTCGGCACTTCAAAACTCATCTCTGATTTGTCCACAAGACTCATGGACTGTGTCTCTAACCCCCTGATCTCTGCAGCTTCGAAGATTGTTGGCTCCTCAGCCGGAGCGAGCAACTCAACGGGCGCCTCCTGCTCCTGCACGAGACTGGCGAAAAGACTGAGCTGAACAACAGTAGTGGAGATCGCGGCAGTCCGAGCCTTTTTGCGCGACAACGAGGGGGCAACTGAATCAGCTTTTTTAACTGTGGCGGATGAAGAGGCGGTGCCTGGTCCCTCCGCATGCTCGACAGTGGTGAATGCAACGGTCGGGGCAACGTTTGGCACTAAAGACTCGGCTGCGTTTGCTTCTACCGGAGAAGACGGTTCGACCGGTGCGAAGGTTACCTCTGCGCCTTCCAACAGTGGAGCCGTTTGACAAGCAGGCTTCCGTTGCGGCTCTAATGATTGAAAACCGGCTCGATATGGCGCATCGCTGGTGTCTCCCTCCATCAGATTGGCGAACACCAGATTGATGAAATCGACTACATGTGGGTGACTGCGAAAGGAGCGATTCAGGCTGGTTGATAGCCTCTCGTCATCAGGACTGACCAATCCATAAATTTCGCTCTTGCGACCCTCGATAAATTCCTTCCATTCGTTGAAGTTCGAGACGTCAGCACCTTGAAATTTGTAGATCGACTGCTTGTCGTCACCTATGAGAAACAATCGTGTCTTCGGACTGGCAAAAAGAGATATGAGCGCCGATTGAAGCTTATTCGTGTCCTGAAACTCGTCGACCAGGATCGCCCGTACCCGATCCTGGAAGTATTGGCGAGAAAGCGAACCTGGATGGCTGAGTGATTCATACGCCAGGTGGATAAGATCGTCGTAGTCGAGTCTGTGCTCGGCGCGCTTTTTGTCCTGGAACAGCGCCTTGGCTCTCAGGAACAGGCTGTGCAATAGCCGCTCTGGCTCGAGCTGCGAAAGGTCTGACAACGAGATCACTGCCGGTAGTGGCGTCTTTCCCGTCACGCCTTGAACCATTTCGCGCAAAACTCGCATGGAGTTTTTTATCTCCTTTGCCTCGTCTGAATTGCCGCCAATTCTAAGATTCGCAGAAGAGATGGTGTCGAGATTGAGCCACAGAACCGCTACAGGATCAAGTTCAACAGCAGCCTCTGTCGCAGGGTTCGGCTCCAGGAGAAGTAAATCAAGATCGTTCTCGTTGGCGGCAGAGGCGTCCGTTTGCGCTATTGGCGCCGCCACATACGTCTTCTGCTCACGAATCGACTCGAGCAACCGACCCGCTGCCACCATGTCTATTCGTTGCTCCTCGAGCTTGCCGTTGAAGGTCGACTGCTCCAACATGCTCAACGCGGTCTGCCAACGTTGCTGTCCGATCAAGTCGCGGATGAGACGCGCCTGCACACGTCTGCGAGTTTCATTGAGCGAAGACAAAAGCTGCGCATCATCAAGACCGAACAATCGCGCCGCCGACTCGACGAACTGGGACGCCGACTTGAGTATCTGCCTGAGCCAGCGCCTCAAGTCATCTATATTGAGCAGGTCCAGAAGTTTGAGCTCCGCCGCTCCCTCTAAAACAATTTCGCGGAAAGCCTGCTCGATACTTTCATCAATCAACTCTGCCTGGCTAACTTCATCGATGATCTCAAAATTCGGATCGACTCTCGATTCAGCAGGAAACGCCCGCAAAATCGCCTCGCACAATGAGTGAATCGTACCGATTCGGGCCGAATCGATTTCGAACAGACAGCTTTGCCAACGCTCTGAGTTCTCTTCCTGCGAAGCCAACTCTTTAAAGCGACGTTTGAGCCGGCTGCGCATCTCGCCGGCCGCCTTTCGGGTAAAGGTGACCGCGATGAGATTTTCGGTGCCCAGCTCGGGGTCGTTTCGCAGTATCTCGATGTAGCGTTCGACAAGCACGTGAGTCTTGCCAGAACCCGCACCTGCCGAGACCAGAACGTTCTTGTCGACGCTGAAAACAGCCGCAATCTGCTGGTCAGTCAGTGACGTCATGGCGTTCTCCTGCTCCTTTCAATTCTGTAATTCGGCAGACTCTGGAATGATCGCAGCTCGCACAGACACTGGGTGCTGAGGGCTGAACAGTGAAGACTCCCAGCGAGAGCCGCTCTACGTAATCAAGAACAAACTTCTCCGTCAAGTTGCGCAGATCGGGCGGACCGTCTGTCGGGTCGGAGACATCCCGATGCGTATCGCCAGATCCGCTTCCGCTCCTGGTACTCGACTCTCCTTTATCACGCCAGGAGGAATTGAGCCTCGCCGATTGCTCGCCTCCGTCGAACTGCAAGCTGCCAATCGACCGTGCGGAAGAAACGCTTAGATACTGCCCTTCCTTAACCAAAGACCCGGGCAACAGACAGCGTTCAACGGCCAGGGCATAGATGGGAAGTTGCAAGTTGCGCCCTTCGAGGGCTTCTCGTTTGCCGATGAATGACGAGCCTGCCTTGTAGTCAATGACGCGTGCCGTCACACCTCTAGCGGGTGGATTGCTTCCTTCACCTACGGCACCTTCTATATCTATCCGGTCAATCTTTCCGCGAATCTCGACGGTTCTGCGCTCATCGGAAAGTCGCAATGGAGGCGCGCTATTCTCGTCATCCATGCCGAAAGAGGCTTCTACCATATATGGTGCGAGGCCGGTAGTCTCTTTATCCGCCCGTTCGATCTCTTTGTCAAAGAAGCGCCATAGCCTGAACTCGATCTCCTTTCGCTCATACTCCCAGAACTCGCTCTGGGCAGTTGCTGGCGTTTCTTCCAGCCACTCGATAGCTTCCTTCATAGCGGCGGCGAAAATTTCTTTCAACTCTTCGACATTTTCGAGACACACTAAAGTTTTGGAGGAGATAACACGACTGTAGAACAACTCCAGCGCCAGGTGATACGTCTCCCCGAGAATGCGCGCATCGATTGAAGCGACAGGCTCTTCTAGCGGCTCTATTTTCAAGGTCTGCGAGACCCAATAGCGGAATGGGCATTTGCCGTATTCATTGAGCTTCGAAGCACTAAAGCGCGCCGGAACATTGACCGTCAAGACTCCCGCTTGAACAGCATCAACCAGATATCCATTGCAGGGGCTTTGCAGTGTCCCATCAATTCGGGAACCAGCCATCATCATCCGCTCGGCTAACTTTCTTTCCAGTTCCTCCGTGAGTTCGTCCTTGTAATAGTTGGTCAATCCGCCTGGCCAAAGTTGCGCAGCCAGGAAGTTTCGGGGAGAAGTTGGTCGCGTAAGAGCCTTCTCGAACGGCTTCAGCTCGACATCCTTGATTCCATTGAGTTCTCCTGTGAGGAAGAACGACGGCAGCAGCTCGTCACCGGACATGTTCCATAGCGGATAAGAAAAACTCACCTTCTCCCTGGCCCTGCCC
>CAYTDR010000776.1:0-4325 GCA_964436185.1 uncultured Candidatus Obscuribacterales bacterium
CTCGCTTTGTGAAGGTTGACGAAGAGTCGACGGTATTAGTTGAAATCAATCTGGCTCAAAAAGCCAGTTCTCATGCTGGTATCTCGAAGCATGCGGTGATTGTGCTGCATGGTCTTGAAGGATCCAGCCGCTCCCATTATCTCCTTGGACTCTCTCAAAAGCTGGTAGCTGCAGGCGTTTCCGTCTTTCGAATGAATATGCGAAACTGCGGCGGTACGCTCCATCTTACGCCTACGCTCTACAACGCTGGCTTGAGTTCAGATTTAAATGTCGTCTGTGAGGAGCTCGTTTCCGAATATGAACTGGAAAGTCTATTCCTTATAGGGTTTTCGCTGGGTGGCAATGTAGTCCTGAAGTCCGCCGCAGAACTTGGACTAAACAATCCCCCGTGGCTCAAAGGCGTGTGTGCGATATCGCCGTCCATTGACTTGCATAGTTGTGTCAGCGCTATCGAACGCGGTTTCAATCGGCTTTATGAGCTAAATTTCCTTCGCGGTTTGAAACAAAAAATTGTTGAGAAACATAAGCTCTACCCTCATCGCTATGACCTGTCTAAATTGAGCGGAATTAAAGGTATTCGTGACTTCGACAATTCCTACACTGCGCCCGATGGGGGATACAAGTCTGCGGACGACTATTACACGAGAGCAAGTTCATTACATTTGCTCGAGAAGGTTCAGGTGCCTATATTAATGATTGCAGCCAAGAACGACCCGATCGTGCCGTTCGAATCGTTTGAATGCGATGCGATGAAACGTCGGGGAATCACGCTTTTGGCTCCACTCTGCGGCGGTCATGCCGGGTTCGTGTCTTTTGACGGGCTCGTTGACGATATTACTTTCGGAGATCGATTCTGGGCCGAGAATCAAGTTGTCCGGTTTTGTCTGGAAAACTTGTCTTGACGGGAATGGCGATTTTTCTGTCGCGACAAGCCAGTACGGGCCTAATGAACAACTTCTCAATTAGGTTCGACCCTGATGCAGAACAAAAGCTCCTCGAGGCTTGTTATTATTTTTGTTGACCGAGTTTGGCTGTTTGACTTGGAGAGCGGTTCGGAGATGCGTACGTTAGTGTGGCTTTGTATGTGTCGATCGCTAGCTAGACTTCGCAGTTGAAGTCCGGTGTCAATAGCAATTTTGGTAGGGCTAGTATCGAATTTGGTGGCAACGAAAAATGAGTTCCGAAGTCGCAAACTTGAATGATTGGATGATGCGTATCTCCAGGGCGAAGACCCGGAAGGAGATGTTCTCGATTCTTGATGAATTCAGAGTCCTGGAATGGTCAGATGAAGAACGTGCCATGGTGGCGAAGCATTATATTCGGTTGGTGGACAAAGTCGATTCTGGCTATAGCGCATCGGACGCAGACGACGCCTCGACAAAGCCGCAAAACGCCGATGCCGGTGCCGACGGACCAGTCTGGTACGAAAAAATGTAGAACCTGAACGGGACCAGTTCTACTATTCTTCGGCGCGATGGTGGAGGGTTTCGAGTTTTTCCCGAGTCTTCTCAATGATTGGATCGTCCGCTTTCAGCAGCTTTTCATTGATTCTCAATGCTTCGGTTAGAGCCTTCGTCGCTGCGTGGGAGTTATTGCGAACGATGTGAATACCGGCTAGTTTCTCCAGGCTATCTGCCATCAATCGCGTGTCTTGGCCAAGTTGACGCGCTACTGTTATGGAGCGTTCGAAGTCGAGCTGTGCCTCTACATAATTTCCGTCGTTGAAGTTCTTACTGCCGCTCTCTATCAGATGTTTGCACTCCTGCTCGAGATCCTCTCGTCCTATGACTTTCTTATGCGCAGGGTGAGCCATACCGGATGGTGTTGCATGTGGTGTTGGCGAATTTGTTGCCAAAGTGGAGCTGTGTCGACGTACCAAATTCAAGCCAGCCGCTTTCAATGATCCAGCGGCTTTTGCGGAATGTTCGCCCGCCTCCGTCTCTGAATCGTCCTTTGCGGCGCCATCCAGCTTTACGCATACCGAGGCTAGCCTGTGTCTCAGTTCAGGAGTGTTTTTCAAGCGCAGTGCTTCGCTGTACTCGACAAACGCGCCGCGGTAGTCTCCTTGAGCTTTGACGGTATCCCCTAGCGATAGCCGAGTTGCATAATTGGCTGGATCCATTCCCTGTTCCACCAATATTGAGTTGAGGTTCCGTCTAGCGGCTGCCTCGGCGGGCGAATAGAAAAGCGCTGCTCGAAACTGGCTGATCGACTTTTGCGGTTCCCGGCGGGCTACCTTCAAACCCTGATTGTTGTAGGCAATCGAAAGGTTGTTTCGTGCAAAATCGTACTTGGGAAAATCGCGCGCTAGCTTCTCCAGAATCGTAATCGCATTTTCAAAATGCCCTTGCCGAATTGCCTTCGCTGCATCGTTATTGAGCCTGGCAATCTCGCGGTTGGAAAGCCCTTCATCTTCAGGTTTCGTGCCGGTTGAGTGTGACTGTTTGCTGGGCGACGTTTCTGTGGCAAGCTTTTTGAGGTCGCCTTTCAGACTCTTTGCGAAGTCCGGTTTGAAAAACTGCGCCAACTCTTTGGCGGAATCCGGATCGATTACGAGCACCTGGTTGAAATCCTGCATGGCTCCTTGATAGTCGCCCGTTTTCATTTTTAGCTCGCCTCTGTGCTTGTAGGCAAGGACGTTTTCCGGATCGAGTTCGATTGCTTTGGTGAAGTCTGAAGTTGCTGCTCGCTGTTGACCGAGTCGAGCATAGCACCAACCTCGGTGCGAATAAAGTTCGCTCTGCCCGCTCGCCAGTTTGATTGCCTTTGTGTAGTCTTCGATAGCGCCGTTGTAGTCGCCGATGCATCGGCGAGCCAACGCTCGTTCCTTAATAGCTCGAAGGGAGTTGGGGTCAACTGAGAGCGCTTCGGTGAATTGATTGATCGCCTGGAGGTAGTTTTTCTTGTTCCGGGCTTCTAAACCGGCCTTAATTAGCTGGTCTACGCCTGTGGGAGCGGCTTGCTGGGTCGGGTGCGCAGCAGGAGCGGCGGACGAATGTGCGGCTTGCTGGTTGGGGTGCGCAGCAGGAACGGCGGCAGTCTGTGCGGCTTGCTGGTTAGGGTGCGCAGAAGGAACGGTGGCTGCATGTGCGGCGCCAGCCTGTGCGGCTTGCGGGTTAGGGTGCCTGGCAGAAGGTGCGGAAGCCGGTGCCGGACTGGTTGGAGTGCCGGTTACTTGTGCATCAGCAGCTGCAAAGGACATGAAAAATGCTGCTGTGAGAATTGGAATGTTTCGAATGGATTTGTTGGACATCTCTAACTCAGCATCGTGGATATGTGTTGGTCGCGTGATCGGTTGAATTACTGACCGACGGTACCGGTTAATTCTACCTATTCTTGTGGCTTTGATGCTGAAATCCAGGCACATTCTTTTGTTCGTGGGTGAAAAACCATTTGCCCGGCGAAGCCAGAAGGTCTGGTCAGATTCCTCGAATCCATTGCGTTGGCAGAGATTCCCTCCGTCTGACCGAACGACCCCATGAATTGGGCGTGACTCCTTAAATCTGCACCATCTTTCGCAAGTTCAAAAGCCACCGTTCGACCAAGCGAAGGCAAACCGGGGAATAAATAAGATAACGATTCGAAAAGTTCCCAGTTAATGATTAAATTCGCCAGCTTTTTTGAACTTTTTGGCCAGGACTTACGTTTACTAGATCAGAGGCACCCGCGAGGCGAGACGTTATGAAAAAAAGAGCTTCGATTCTAAGTGTGGCGCTGATGGCATGTTTGTCTATTGCAACTCAGACTTATGCACAGACCTTGGTCCAAACCAATGTTTTTCCGCGCAAGCAGGCGATGATGGCGAAAACAACCCCGATCCTGCCAGCTAATGTCGCTAAGGCGAACATTCAGAAAGTTACCAGCAATATTCGTTGGCATACAAATTTGAACAGTGCTCTCGCTCAAGCGCAGCGAGAGAAGAAGATGGTGCTGTGGATTCACATGATTGGCAGTGTCGATGGCTCCACATGAAGCGCCGCCAATAGCTTGAGAGCCGTGTCGCTCTCGCAGGAACCTGCTTTGTCCGTTCTTCGAAATGAGCTGGTGTGTGGGTATAAGGATATTTCCCGTGAAAGTTATGCCGGTTTCTCTGGCAAGCATGACGTAGGAGGTCAGGCGATTCGCACCAACAATGGTGCTGGTCCGCACAATCTTCAAATGTTCGTTCTCGCCCCCGATAGTACAGTTATGCACTGTCTTCCGGGATATTGGGCGCCTGCGGATCTTGTTAGAGAGATCGAGTTCGCTGGTCGGCTTCATGATGTTTGGACGGACAGGCGAATGTCCAATTCGCAGAAAAACGAACAGTTCAGAGTCATGCAGTT
>CAYTDR010000777.1:0-4318 GCA_964436185.1 uncultured Candidatus Obscuribacterales bacterium
CATCCCTTTGTAGTAGGCTAATTGTCCTAAACTGCGGCTGTCCAACGGGCCTGGCTTGAATTCTGGTCCTACTGAAGCACCTGAGTAGCAGCAGTCCATCACCATAACCATCTCGTCTGCCGGTATATCAACAAGCCAGTCGGTCAGCTCCGTGCTACTAATGGCGGTATCATCAAGTGCCGCTTTCGAACGACCGTTGCCACGACGGTCTAACTTGGTTTCTTGCGGCAGGATGTAGAACTCTTGCTCTTCTCCTTGTGGACTGTCTTTGGCCGGAATGAAAGTTTCGCCATGACAGGAGAAGGCAAAGAAGACAAAATCATCCGGCTGGACTTTCGGAACACCCAGCTTGGTGAGGATGCTGAGAGTTTGTTTGTCATCCGACGTTCTGCCGGCGAGAACATCGAGTACCGAGCGCAAGCATTGTTTTGTTGCCGGAAGCTGATTCGCTGACTCCGATGCCTTATCACTGATCATTGGAATGAAGAGTACGTCGGTGTATCGCCCTGACTTTTCCAACGATTTCCTGAAGCTATCACCATATGCTCGAGCGTCTGCAGCCGCGCATTCCAGATCTCGAATAGTATCGTCAACGGTGTAATCGTTAACCCCAAAAGCAAGGATATAGGCACGACCTTTTCGCTTTGATACAGGCTTTGCGGCAGTATAGCTGTTGCTCGCCGTTTCGCTTTTGACGTTATCCGAGTTGAACGCATATGCCGTGAACTCGAACTGCGTAGCATCATTATGAGGAAGTTGGACGGTGAACGTATGCTCGCTCGGTCGCTCAGTTCCGTGAGACATGTCCAATGCTGGCTTTGACGTGAATCTCTTGCCCTCGGGGAGATAGGCTATAAGCTGTCCGTCTCGGAACAGGCGCAAATCATACGCACCGCTTCTCAATCTGCCCTTGCCAGGCTGGATACTAGGAACGCTTTTGTAGCGCACCGTGACATCAACGATATCATCTAAACCTGAGTGAGGTCTGACACTGTCTATAGTGACCACCGGTTGCACGCGATTCAGCTTGGAAATGGAAGGCAGCTCGGGGAGCTTCTCTCCTTTGAGCGAACGGGAAAGCAACTTCGGTTCGAAGTATTGCTGCATGAAAATCTCCAGCGGCAATGCTCTCATCGGATCATCAGGCAACACCCAAGCCAGCGAAGAGATCTTCTCGAGGTTGTTGGCATCAAACCGTCCATCGCTTCTTGCGACTACCCACCCGTCCTCTCCGGATGAGCAAATGGAGACGATTTCGGCTCCTGTAGTTGAATCCCAGAATCTAATCGTTGAGTCGCTCCCCGTCGAAGTAAGCATGTCTCCGCCTCCTGGACGGAACATCACCGAGTAGATCCACGAGCGGCCAGGAATTGACAGCACTTCTGCTCCTGAAACCAAATTCCAGAGTTTTATTTGTCCATCCTTACCACCGGATGCAAGTGTCTTGCCGTCCGGTTTGAAGTTTACTGTCGATACTAAATCCGTATGCCCGACGAGCGTGCGAAGCTCACGACCAGAAGCCACATCCCAGAGTTTGATTGTCTTATCGAAGCCCCCGGACGCCAATGTTTTTCCATCTGCGCTAAACGAAATCGACGAAACGCGGATGGTATGACCGGGCAGCGTTCGCAAGAGATTTCCCGTCGCCGCATCCCACAGCTTGATTGAAGTTCCTAATCCGATTGATGCTAAGGTTTTCCCATCGGGGCTGAAGATTACCGAAACCACGAATGGCGAGTCGTCTGCCATAGAATGCAAGACTCTTCCGGAAGCCAGATCCCAGACCTTTATTGTTCTATCGCCATTGCCTGAGGCCAAAGTTTTTCCATCGGGGCTGAACGCAATTGAGTTGACGGAGTTGTTTCCATCTCCAGCTAGTACACGTGATTCCTTGCCGGAAGCCAGATCCCAGAGTCTAACGGTGCCGTCTACGCTATCGGCGGCCACCGTTCGCCCATCCGGGCTGAATGTTACCGACCGGACTGCGTTATGCTGGCTCGTGAGTGTATATGGTTCCTTTCCGGAAACTAAATCCCACACTTTAATGGATTTGTCTTTGCCAATCGATGCCAGAAACCTGCCGTCCGGGCTGAAAGAAACGTCGCTGACATCTTTGGATTGTCGCGTTAGTCTGAACAATTCCTTTCCTGAATGGAGGTCCCAGACTGCTATGTTTTTGTCGTTGCCTGCAGCTAATGTCTTACCATTGGGCCCGAGGCTGACAGAATTCACATAGGCACGCTCCATCTTGAAAGTGCGGAGTTCCTTGCCAGTAGCCGTATCCCAGAGTTGTACCGAACTGCCTTGAATTCCCGAGGCGATTGATTTGTCGTCTACGCTAAAGGCAATCGACTCGATAGGATCGAAAATGCGCCTGCCACCAGCGATGGTTCTCAGCAGCGTGCCGGACGAAACTTCCCAGAGTTTAATCGTTGTATCTTTGCTTCCGGAGGCAAGGAGCTTTCCGTCATGGCTAAAGGCAACAGAGGAGACCCAGCTAGTGTGTCCGTTGAGAGTTTTCAGCGGCTTTCCTGATGAAACATCCCAGAGTTCGATGGTATTTTCGGTGCTACCAGCGGCGACTAATTTGCCGTCGGGACTAAACGCCACTGAATTCACAATACCATCGTGACTGGCGAGCATATGCAACTGTTTACCTGAAACCCTGTCCCAAAGACGAACGGATTTGTCCATGCTGCCGGACGCTAGTAGTCTGCCATCAGAGCTGAAGGCGACTGAATTGACTGAACCCGTGTGTCCAGCGAATGAAGACACTTTCTTGCCGGATGCGACATCCCACAAAGTAATTGTGTTGTCCGCATTTGCTGATGCTAGAGCTTTGCCGTCCGGTGCGAAAGCTACGGCGTTGACAGGTGTATGCACTGAGAGTGTACGCAATTCTTTTCTGCTGGAAACATCCCACAGTATGATGGAGCGGTCCAGACTACCGGAGGCCAGGATTGTTCCATCCGGGCTGAATGCGACCGAGTTAACTGTGTTGTCATGCCCCGTTTGAACGACTAGCTGCGGTTGGAGACCCAATGCTAAGCAAGGATGAACCTGCATGAATGTTGTGATTAGCGCAAGTATGATCCTTGCGATAACCAACAGTCGGTTATTGAATCTTCTTCTTTGCATAAGAATGTTCGAAGTACTGACATTGAACCTACTTCCTTTTACCACATTCATAAATGCTGTCGTGTTCTGCCCTGATTCATGTTCTGCTCATCAGTCTCCCACAGAGATTCGAACGAGGCGAGAGTGCAGCGTTGCGGAGCTGACAGGGCTCCTGAGCATATCCACCAAAACCTGCGACTCCCTGGTTATTCCTATAAGCCAAACACTTCTAGCTGGCGGTTAACACATTAGTGTTTTCGTTAGGTCCGTGCAAACCGGCTCTACCGTCTATGCACTTACAAGTCGATTTTGACGAGACATGCACAGTGTTTTGAACGGCCTAAGGAGGGCACCATGACCAAGATTCTACTCATTCTTATTTCGATTCCCCTAGTATTGGCCGGTCCGGTTGGCTGGCTGATTCTTCCTTTCTTGTGGTTGCCAACTATGCTTGGTGATGCGGTCAAGCAGGGTGTTCATGCTGCATCGACTAAGGCTTGTACGTTTTGTAAGTCGCAGATAAACAAGGAAGCTACGAAGTGCCCTGCCTGCCGTATGGGTATCTGAATACGGCTTTGATATCGTCCTCGGTGCCTGCTCGATCGAGGGGTGGCGCCGACGACAGCTGAAAGGCGAGAGTTCGTTTTTGCTTCGACAGGATGGCACCGTGCTCGAAAGCACCGCTATCTGAAAGACGTGAGGGGACTTCGAGGCTCATTCATTCTACGATCGATCTCTCCGCAGGCAGGCTACGAAGGTTCGCGCACTTCATCTCGGTTGATCAGTCGCTCTACCTGGCGGCAAGCTTCCGATAGACTCTCGGGAACGCCTTCGGCCCTCATGAACTGCCGGCAAAGATCGAGGGTTCGTCTCAATGCCCGCACGACATCGCCCTCATCGTACATGGTGGCATGTCTAACTTGCTCCCATGATGCGCCTCTCGCCCACATTTCGGTCAGCCCGCTAAAGTGAGCGCTGTATTCCACGGGGATCTCAATATCGAACTCTCGCTGAACGCGTTTCACATTTCTTGCGATACGCCCAATTTCGGTGATGGCAGCATCTACGCCTGGACTGAATCTGACGCGCTGCATTTCGTTGAGCCGTCCTTCCTCCATGACCAGACAGGTAAGCACGGAGGCTAGCTCCGGCCCTGGTAATGCATCGAGTAATCCGCTTACAGCTACTTCGGTAAGGAATA
>CAYTDR010000778.1:0-4315 GCA_964436185.1 uncultured Candidatus Obscuribacterales bacterium
TCCATCGAAATGCGGAGAGCCCCATTGCCGAGTCCATCCTGAATTGTTATGCCGCCGCGGTCGGGGACTATCTTGCCACCAAGGCCGGTGAGCAACTGCGTAGGAGTAGTTGCATCACCTTTGTAGCCAAAGACTGCTGTTTCCTTGACTTCGAAACGCCAGTCCCCTGCTTTGAACAGCTTCAGGTCTCCTTGATTGTCGTAATCAAGCTGAATGTTGAGTCCGGTTTTCTCGTTGCGAATCTCCAACGGTTGCCTGTTTTTATTCAGTTTGACGAGATCGCCGTTCGGTTCTTGAACTGTTCGAGGACGTTCGCTTGGAGCGCTATTGTCTGGGCTCTCAGGAGCTTTTTCGGTCGGTCCGAAAATATCATCGATCAAAAGAGTTCTCATCGTTGTCTGGTTGGAATCGTCGCTTCGTGATCCTGCAGAAAAAAGATGACTGTACGAGTCGTCAAACAAGTTTTGCAAAGCTCCTGTTGGTTCAGAAGTGTCTGTAGTAATGTCATTGGCGTTATTTGGATATCTCACGTCCGTCATACTGTTCTCCTCCATCGGTTGTCACCGCTTTCGATATCGCACCCGTTCAATCTAGTCCGCCTTGTGTGGCGCGAACGTGACGAGGCAGTTGTGCTTCGCTACAAGCTATAGTACATTTCTGTCCAGGCAAAGAAGTGACAGTTAGGCGCCCCAGGAAGCTTGTCCAGCTGACCGCGTCTTCACCCGAGAGGGAACGCCGCGAACGGCGCTCCCTCTGTTATCCAGAGCTTCGTACCTACTCAGAACTGCACATCAAGCTGGAGGTGGCGTTACCGTTTTCCGCTGTAGTCCGGTCGAGCGCGGTAACAGTCGCGGACGGACAGGACGAGCGTCAGGAGGAAGAAGAGCGTCAGCCCGATTCCGCCGATCAGACTGCCGGACTTGCCGAACACGCTGGGGGCGTCGCTCAAGAAGATGGATCCGAGCAGTGCGCCGATCAGACCCGCGAGGAGCACATACAGCGGGTCACGCCAGGCGCTGCGGTGGTTCAGCGAGTACAGCGGCTCTCCCAGCGGAGTCGTCGAGACCTCGCGGGCGCTGACCTTCTCGCCGTCGAACGACAGCTCGACAATCGTCTCTTGCCCGCCGTGAACCGCCAGGCCCATGATGCGCGGCACGGAGTTTTGGAGAGTGACCTGGACCGTCTGCCCGCGCTCGAGCATGAGCAGGCGCTCGTGCTGCCAGTAGGTCGAATTGCTATCGACCCCGATCGCGATTCCCTGGCCGACCTGTTCGTCCAACGACGCATCAGACAAGTGATCGGCCCGGACCCGCAGGAGGATGAGCGCGTTGTCGGTTTGATTGTCGAATTCATCCGGCTGGGTGGCTTCCGGCTTCAGGACGGAGGTTTTGCCTTGGTACTCCCAATTGCACCGCCAGAGGACGACGCGTTTGGCGCTGGGGTCGTTGAAGCAGTTGACGTCGTGTAACAGCGCCGGTTCGATCTTCAGCCAGTCGCGTTGCCGTCGCAAATGCCTCACCGAGGCCGGGAGCGCGAACATGGAGCCGACGGCCGTGAAGATGCCATTGTTGTTGACCAGGTACTGGCGAGTGATGCCGCTTTCGACCGAAGGCTGTTGCTTGTCGACGGTTGCAGTGAAACAACGCATCAGTCTCTCCTGTTGAGGTTTCGTCAGCTCCGAGTTGGGGCCGACAAAGTTGGTTAAGAAACAGGCGAACGGTTGAGGTCTCGTCAGCCTGGGACCGGGGCTGACAAGGTTGGGCAAGAGGCAGGGCGATTGATTGATGTCTGTTGTCGGAACGATCCTGCAAAAAATTAAAAATAGAAATAGGCATTCAATAGTGGGCAGAAATGACTTTCAAAGGCAAGAAAATCGCTTGCCTCTCATTTCGCTGCTTAACCAGGCTGAGCAAGGCATTAGCAAAAATGGCAAATTCGAAATGTAAAGCGCAACTCATATTCTAGCTGTGTTATCAGTGGGAATTGATATAAAGCAAACCTGCCCGGCTGAAACGGGCGAAAGCAGGCTGGCTCAAGGGTTTTGCTATTCATCAAGTTGCGATACGGCAACCAATATCTATGCAATTTCACCCGTGCGAAATGTTGTATCCTGAGCAGCTGCAAGCGTTCTTTCAGGGACGCCAGCTTGAAATCGATTCTGTGAGGCAATAACAGTGACAACAAAATTCGAGCCGGTTATCGGATTGGAAGTTCATGCGCAGTTGAAGACCGAGACCAAAATTTTCTGTAGTTGTCCTGCCAGTTTTGGCGCCGATCCTAACGATCATGTCTGCCCTGTTTGTCTTGGAATGCCTGGTGTTTTGCCGGTGTTGAACAAACAAGTGGTGGAACTGGCGATCAAAGCCGGATTGGCTCTCGGCTGTGATATACCTCCCATGACCAAGTTCGACCGGAAAAACTACTTCTATCCGGATCTGCCGAAAGGCTATCAGGTGTCGCAATACGACCATCCAATCTGCCGCGAGGGTCATGTTTTAGTAAAAGATCGAAAGATTCGCATTCACCGAGCACACCTCGAAGAGGATGCCGGCAAGCTGGTTCACGCAGGAGCAGCCGGTCTCCACGGTTCAGAGTATAGTTTGGCGGACTACAATCGCTCGGGCGTTCCGCTTCTGGAAATCGTAAGCGAACCGGACTTAACCAGTCCCGAAGAGGCGAAAGAGTATCTCACCGAGCTGCGCAACATTCTTCGCTACATCGATGTCTGCGATGGCAACCTCGAGGAAGGCAGTTTCCGCTGCGATGCGAACGTTTCGCTTCGTCCCGTGGGTCAAACGGAACTGGGCACGAAGACTGAGATCAAGAATCTGAACAGTTTCAGGGCGGTTCAACGCGCGATTCAGTCGGAGATCGAACGGCAGGGCAAGGTGCTGGAGAGCGGCGGCAAGATCGTTCAAGAAACCCGCTTGTGGAACGATGCAGAACAGAAGACCTACTCGATGCGATCGAAAGAAGATGCGCACGACTACAGATATTTTACGGAACCGGATTTGGTACCACTGGCGATCGATGCAGCCTGGGTGGCCAGGATATCCGGCTCCCTGCCGGAGCTGCCGGAAGCACGCAGGCAGCGGTATATGAACCAGTACGGACTGTCGTTCGATGATGCCGATATCCTCGTCGAATCAAAAGAGATGAGTGACTTTTACGATCAGGTGCTCGACCTCGGGACGTCCGCCAAAGCCGCTGCCAACTTTCTCATCAATTGGACAGCTAAGTATCTCAAGGACAACAAGCTAGAATTCAGGCAAGCACACATCACAGCCAAGAACTTATTCGATCTCTCGCAGGCGATCGAGAAGGGCGTGCTTGGCTCGACCAATGCTCACAAGGTGCTCGATCTGCTTCTCGCCGAGCCGGGCGAGGTGGACAAGATTATTCAAGAGAAAGGCTTCGCGCAGGTTAGCGACGAAGGCGAGCTCAAAACGCTGGTCGTAACCGTGCTGGAACGCTCGACAAAACAGATGGAGCAATACAAAAGCGGCAAGACAAAGGTCCGGCAGTTCTTCTTCGGAGAATTGATGAAGGAGACCAAAGGCAAAGCCGATCCCGCCGTGATAAATAAACTCCTCGATGAGCTTCTGCCCCCCGTCGAGCCTGTGTAAAGAGACCATCCCCGTCACTGCCGGGACTCCACCACCGAGCCGACCGCCAGCGCGACGACCGACCTACGGTAACGTCATCCGGCGCTTTGTCACAAGCTGGCGCGCCCTCGCGAGCGGAAACAGGCGTATTTCTGCGACTGCTCGACTACGATCGGTTTCAATTCGAGACTGGGCATATGTTGATTTGAGCAGTTGAGTGGAGATTCAACATATGGGAACGTGGAATGTCGGAAACTTCGACAACGACGAGGCGCTGGATTACGTTTGCGAATTGATGGAGCAGCTTCAAGGGCGTGTGAATCAATGGTTTGCCAATGCCGAACCGGACATCGGTGACGGTGGTGAGGGTGTGGTTGTGCCGACAGTGGCGATTATGCATCTCTTGACGGAAAACTGTAACGCGGCGCCTCCGAAGCACAGCCAGGTGACCAAATGGGCAGAGCGTTATCTGGAGCTCTACGAAGCGCAGATAGGCGATCTTTCAGCCGACGAAGAGTTCAGAAAGAAACGAAAGCAGGCGATCGAAGCAACATTCAACAAACTCCTGGAGACATCAAAAGCGTATTGGAACGGCGAGGCGAAAACACCAGCCCTGGTCGGAGCGGCTGTGCACTCGGCCTCTGCATCCAGCAGTTCGGCTTCATCCAGCAGCGCGACGGGTTCTCGCAGCACATCTTCATCCAGTGCTC
>CAYTDR010000779.1:0-4312 GCA_964436185.1 uncultured Candidatus Obscuribacterales bacterium
CCGACGTACGGTCCAACTTCACGTTCCAGAGTATGAAATTCTCCGCTGGCAAGACAATGGTCTATAGGCACCCAGGGGAAATACCATTTGGTCGTCCATGTGGGATGAAATCCGAAGCCATTCTCAGTATCGTTGAGATGTCCAATTTCCAATAGTCTCGCAAAGTAGTAAGACCATGGACTACAATTCAGGTCACCGAATACGATGGCAGGAGTACCCGCTTTACCAGCCATGCCGGCAATCTCTGACAATTCACCATTGCGAATATCGAACTTGTCTCTTGGAACGACGGGATGGGCAAAAATGACGGTTACCGGCTTTCCGACAAGCTTGAGTTCTGCTTCAATCCTTGGACGCTTTATCGGTCCAAAATAGACTACGCGAGTGTTAGACAGAGGCAGGCGACTAAATAAAGCCACCCCGCCAAACCGTTGTTCTATGACTCTGTACTTATAATCCGGAAGCTCCTTACTCAATACTCGCACCCACGTATTCGTGACTTCGGAGACACCTATAACATCAGGCGACTTCTCTTTAATCAAGGCCAATACTTTTGCGTGCTGAGAGTTCTTAGGACCCCAAGCATTCACTTGCAGGAGACTGAGATTTGAACCAAATTCTGACGGAGAAGGTACTTTCCAAAAGAACTGAGAAAACGGAATTGCGTTGGCAACAAGAAATATCAGAAACGTCGCAGAAACTTTCCAAAATCTAAGACACAAAAGAAACAGCATGCACGGAATGAATGCAACCAGATACAAAAATCGAAAGTGGCTAGCCAACTCAAAAAGCTGATTCTGACTACCGAAAAACCCGACAGCGCTCCCTGCTGATATCACCGTAAGCACGCCAATAACCGGGATTGCGAAGAGCCATTTCAATACAGTCAATATTCTGCTAGACATGAAGCCAATCATAATCCATGCAACAAACTTTCGCGCTGCAGGAACAAAATCATCGGTCGTTCGACGCTCTGCGACTCGAAAACAACGGCTCGTGAGTCAAAAATGATTAAGTTTGTCGACGGACTGGACTCAATATGCAGGCACCGTAGAAGTGCCCACTACAAGCGAAAAAATCGTCTACGAGATCTTGCTAAACGGCACGGGACAAGTTTGGATGAACTGGAATGAGAGGCCTGGTCTAGACGTCTGGCATGTTCCTATAGAGGCGATTCAGCAAGAAAACAGACGAATAGCAGCACGAATAGAACTAGAACTAAGACGAGAAAAGAAGAAGTCAGAGGAAGACGAACCACTCGATCGGTTCACGGAGAGGATGAATCAAAAAGCGACGGCTGCCGCGCTCGAGGCAATAGATAAGGACGATGAAAACGACGAGCCAGATTATCTAGTTCCTGTGCCACGCAAACCCTATCCAGGAAAAGATGAAGGATCGATTGCCCTACCGCTTCCTGAGCCTCCACAAGATGAAGCCGGAGATTAAAAAGTCCTTCAGATTCCCCCTTCCAAAGCGCCGTTTCTTTCATCAATCTCAAAAGGAATTGCGCCACAAAATAGGCCACAGTTTTTGAAGGAACTATGGGTATGCATCGGCTGTCTATCCGCGGCACACAACATGCGCAGCCTTCGCGCAAGGACATCTATTTAGTTATGACAGCGGAGAGGGCGCTTTTCCAAATTAGTAAACTGGCGTATATGGGTCTTGGGACGCATGTTCTCGGGACACCACCACAGACATACATTCGATATGCATCGTCGATCTTGATAAAAAAATCGGGTGCTGCAACAATCATTCGATTGGAAATATTCGCAGCCGTCACCTACTTGGCGGCAACGCTGGCAGGGAGTTTCATATGCGAAAACGGCTGAAGGATCTGTTTTTTGATGCCCAGGATTTCCTTGAGGAAGGCGATACCGACCTCGCTATAAAGACCTATCAAATTGCATTGGAATACGCCAAGAAAGACGACGCCGAAGAATTTCTCGCTCTCATTTATTTGGCAATGGCCTTCGACGATGCTGACGACCAGGCAAAGTCCACCGAGTATTGCAAAAGAGCGCAGCAGCTAGCAGCACGAGTATTCGGAGAAAAGAGCCTTGAATTCGCGACAGCTCTCAGCAACGAAGGAATGATTTACTCAAACCGTGATCGCCTGAGAATGGCGGAGCCCTTATTGGATCAAGCCACATCAACTCTAAAGAGTTTGGGCAAGTCAGCGCGATCAAAGAAAGCACATCAGGTCGCCGAACGCGAAGTGGAAGTATATTCCAATGCCGCAGATTGCAAAGCTCGCTTAGGCAAGATGCCTGAGGCCATCGACCTCTTTACACGTGCTCATCAATCGGCTAAGGCCACACTTCCACAAAACCATCCAATACGTCTTCGCGCTGCCATGGACCTTTCAGTTGTCCTTGATGCTTCAGGTCAAGGAGCTCGAGCGAAAAAGTTCAGATTTGAAGCGATGGATGGCCTGATCAATGAAGATTTAAATCCTATGTTTGCGATGAGCCTGTTTGTTGAAGCAGCCGCCAATGCTTGCGGCTTATTGGAAATTCTGGAGTCGGCGGACCTTTCCACGTCGAGCAACCGGTCGAAACGCACTAATAAGACGGTATCGAATGTAGTGCCATTGCATCCAAAGCAAACGGCTCGCTCAAAAGCTGAAGCTCCGAAAGAAAGCTGCGCCGCTTACCAATTAAAAATTTCGCTCAAAGGAGTAAAACCGCCGATCTGGCGGCGTGTTGTCATTCTCGCAAGCCTTTCTCTAGCAGAATTGCACTCATCAATACAAGAAGCGATGGGCTGGGCCGATAGTCACTTGCACGAGTTTCGTATCCGCAATTCTCGGTTCGGCAATAAAAAACAAATGGACGACGTGAAGGACGAGCGAACTTTCGATCTAGCTGATTTCAATTTCAAGGTCGGATCGAAACTCGACTACCTGTACGACTTCGGAGATGGCTGGCATCACGTAATCGAGGTTGAGAAATTACTGACCAAAGAAGAGTTCGAAGCCAGCGATGTCTTTGTGACCGGCAAGGGCGCCTGCCCACCTGAAGATTGCGGCGGTCCATATGGATTCATGCATTTGCTCGCTGCTCTTAAAGATCCGGACGCACAAGCGCAACTCCCAGAATGGCTAGAGGAATACGATCCTAATCAACTGCCGGATTGTTTTCCTGTAACGAAGAAAAAGAAGAGCGTAACTCGCAGCCCATCAGCCTCTCGTCCGTAATAGAAATCAGTTTGGCGAGGCTCGGCACTCCGACTTACGAACAGTGGTTGGGAGGCGAAACGTTGCTGGTAGGACCTCGCCTAAATCAGGAGAAACGTTCAGCAAGTGATGTCACAACAAATTCTGTTCATTTTATCCGAGTCGCTGTCGGTTAACGTGGTCGAAGTTGTTGGTGGTTCAAAAGTTGCCAGAGGTCGTACAGTTAATGCGGAATGTGCGGGCAATGAACCTGATCGAGGGCGACACTCCGTTTAAGTCCTAGGTGCGCCGTCGCCGGGCAATACTGAGCAGACCTGCGATTCGAATGAAAACATGAAGCCGTATGCGAACTTCTCAGCCTTTGCTATAATGCGAATTGAAATCGATATTTTTTGACGTTGTGGAACTCTCCATTCGTCGTTCGCACACTGAAAACCGAATATTGCAAATTGAAGCCGAAACGCACAATACATGGGGGCGTTTAGATTCGACAGGGTTGAAGGGTCGTAGGCTGCAAGTCGAGGGTGCTGTTCCCTCGTAAATCAACAAGCAAAAACAATTAGATGCCAATGATAATGTCATCACCGGCAATTTCGGCCAGCGCGCTCGCGCGCTAGCCGCCTAACTCACGAGTTAGTGTTGCCACTCAATGGAAATTTGGCTACCCGTTTCCATTTGGGTCAACCACGGTAGTTGCTTCTAAGCGAAGTTAGCGATTGCTAGCTTAGACTAAGACATAATTGCGAACCCGGTTGGCTGTTCAGGCCTCTTTCAGCGGTTCTGAGAGAATGCTGAACTAAGCTTGTAGGAGTTTATTGCTCGACTTCTTTGGACGCGAGTGCGATTCTCGCCGCCTCCACCAATTTTTTAAGACTAGGCTTCAAAGGCGCTACTGGCTCAGGCTTTCGAGCATTCGCGTTTTTGCGTTTGCACGCAAGTGTGGCCCAGGTGCTTGTCGATTGGCTTGTCACTGCCTTAGGATTGGTCGCAAGTCCTAGGACACCAGTATCAAGAAGCACCAGTTTAGCCATTTGGGAAGAGCTTTCTGCCGGACAGCCTATCCTCGTCGAGCATTGTCTTCAGCTTTTCCCATTCGCTGGTGTCATCGCTCTGGTCGCTGGTCTCTAGCAGGTG
>CAYTDR010000780.1:0-4303 GCA_964436185.1 uncultured Candidatus Obscuribacterales bacterium
TGAGCTTCCTTCTTCTTCTGCTCTTCTTCGAGGTGTCTTTCTAGCTCTTTCTTCCGTCGCTTCTCATATTCCTGATAGATCTCGAAAGCAAACGAGCTCAGACCGACTCTAAGCGGCCACGGATCTATTCCAGGCCACGGGCCCGGTCCATCCCAATCGCGAGTGCCTCCGCCTCCAGGCCAGTTGTTGCCAATCGGTCCAATAGAAGAATCTTTGCACTCAGGCAGATCGATATCAGGGTTGTATCCACGTCTCTGACCGGAGACCGTCCAGTTTCTCAGATCGGTGACTGTACCGTTGACGCGACGACCGCTATCACCGTGCTGCAAACTAGCGACAAGCAGCCACTCGCTGCCATGCTTCTCGAGAGCAGCCAGGTACATGTGACCGGGATAGACACAAATGAAGGCGCCCTTGCTGAGCAGCTCTTGTTGCATTCTTCGATCAAGCGAGGAACGCTCCGACGTGACTGTCCAGGTGTCGCCAGTGATCATCTTCATGGCGTGGTTGCAAGCAGACTCTGTACCACCGCGAGATCCGCGGTCAGTTCGCCGTCCGTCTTCCGAGAGGTAGGCAGCGACGCTGGTGAGAATTTCGGAGACTGGGCTTCTGTGTCCACCACCGCAGTTCTCAATCGTCCATCGACCGCCCTGATCTGTAATGGAGAGGAGACCTTTGGGTGGAGTCCAGCTCTTACCGTTGTTATCTGTGTAACTACCGGTGTTGGAGAGCTGCGCAAGCATATCCGTCATCTTTTCCGGATACTGGATTACGCCTGCGAAAACGCCGGAAATCATCCAGCAGCAACCCCAGTTGCCCTGGTCGTTTGCTTTCACCGGGCATGCCAGTGTGAACGCCATACATTCAACGAGCTTAGCGCGAGCTGCGAGATCGTAGGTTGCGTTGGGCAGGTTATTATCGAGCATTTTGGCCAAGTTATCATAGGACTTGGCGATTTTCTGCTCCCATTCCTGCTGACATTTTTCAGGATCCTGACCGGCAGCTATCTGAGCTTCGACACGCTCTTTTCCTCTGCGCTCGAACCGATCCAAAATAACTTGGAACCGTCGGCGCCGTGGCTCGTCCATGTGTTGTTCCATCATCTCGACCAGTCTCAGGCGAGCATCTGAAACGCTGTCGGAGAAACCACCTTCTACACCACGCAAACCAACTTTAGAGATCTGGTCGCGACCTTCGTTATTTATGTACTTGTAGCTGCCGTCATCAAGGATGGTGACATTGTGACGAGCTTCCGGCTGTCCGTCGGTTCTCATGCGAGCATAGGTGTCGGTCCACTGACCGTTTTCTTGAATTCGCGTCCATTCTTCGGTTCTGACCCCACCCTGCGCTTGCCGGGAGTCCACAATGCGTATTACTTCGCCGCTATCGTCTCTGACGAACTCTCTTTCCTGGTTGCGCGAGTTGATGGCGCGGACGACTCTATCCTGCGCATCGAGAATTTGCCACGAACCATCGGCAGTAATTGCAACTCTCTGACCGCGCTCATCAATGCATCTTATGGTTCCGTTTGCATCGCAGCTGAAGTTAGTGCCACGTAGTTCGCGATTCTCGACGTTTTCTCCAACCTTGCGCTGTTCGTTGACGGAGATCAAGACACCTTCGGAATCGTAATTGAACGATCTGACGACTTCATCTCTTTCCGCTCTGGTTGAGAGAACTCTGCCATTTGCATCGACCTCGACCACCGACTTGTTATCGTTGTTGACGGTCTGGCTGCCATTGAGTCTCATCTGGTGAACAGAGTTGGTGTCTCGCAATTGGACGACTCCATCTGTTCCTACATTTACTTCCAGAAGCGGGGCATAGCCTGGTCGATTAGCGTCGAACCTTCTCGTGGTGGGATTGAGAGTATAGGCAACCTGATCGCCATTGAGCTCAGTCGTGATGTACTGGTTGACGGCTCCATTCTGACGAACGACTTGCAAGCTCGTGCCATTGCTGCGTGTCAAACTGACGAGGTTTCTTTCCATATCGAATATGGCATGGGACCCGTCGGTATTGGCTTTGATCCAATGCTGCGAGCCGTTTGGTCTAAATACTTTCCACAGATTGTCGGCGTTTCCTTCTCTATAAGAGTACGTGCCGTCTTCGGAAACCAATATATCGCCGGTCCACTGTTTATTTTCGACAACGCGACCATTCGCGTCGGTAATTGTCTGGGCCCAGGTATCCGTGCTGTTGTTGCGAACGTAATGGATGGTTCTGTTGTCGCCAGTAGTCATGCTTACATCGATTAAGCGACCCTGATCGTTGTATCTCAATCCATGAACATGTAACCCGGACGTGTGTCGAATGGACGAGAATCTGCCCTGGCTGTCGAATTCGTAGCTAGAACCATCTTGGCGTTCGGTTATTTCAGTGCCGACCGTTGTGATGATTCGTCTGAGACCATTATGATCTAAGAAACTCAAGTTGCCATTGGCGAGTACTTCAAGGTTCTGTCTTTCTTGTGGCGGGCGAGTGTCGGAGATCCACTTTCCATCAGCCTGCGGAGTCCATGTAACCCTGTTTCCGTCCTTATCCACTTCGGTCAATGACGTGAGTACGCCGTTCTGGTGTCTGCATTCGATGCGCGAGCCGTCCGTGCGCGCTACTTGCGCAATGGTGTTGTCGTCGTTTTGAGCAATGCGGGCACCGGAGCCGATCGATCTTTCTATGTAGATACTGCCGTCCGGACGTTCACATCGCCAACGTCCTTCGCTGCCGTTATCGAGCTGGAAGGAAAGGGCGCCGTATCTGTTGAACTGAATATCGCCAGGGAGAGCAGCTCGCAAGCCATTAACGACGGCGAACCACTGTCCGTTCTCTTTCACGATGCGGGTCTGGGACTGAACGCCATTCCTTGTCTCGGTAGTCTCGATTCCGGTAAGCTGTCCGTTCGTGTGGGTGAAATTGCGGCTGCGACCATTGGGGTAAAGAATATGCAGGATGTCGCCAGTGTCAAGGTCGCGTTGGATTGTGCCGCGCGGGCTTCTGCCGTTGTTGACGTCTTCGTCGGCAATGACCTGACCGAACTCATCGCGAATCTGCAGAGAGCCGGGCTCGACGATCTCGACCTGAGGGGTTACCCGACTATCGACTGGTAGGTTGCGGTTGCCGAAGAAACTAGGGATGCTGGAAAAGTCGAGATCAAGCGGTCTAGCAGAGTCGGTTGTTCTCGGTCTGGTGTCGCTGCCGGCGTTGTCGGTGGGACGAAAGTCGAGGTTGTTGGTCGAAGGGGGCTGTCCTGTGGCGCCTGGCGCCTGACCGTAAACTTCTGCGGAGTTGGGAGCGCCTTGCCCATAGATTTCTTGGGTGCTGGAGACCTGCCCATAGAGGGTTGCATCTGATCTGGCGGGGTCGAACGAAACTTCAGCATTAGCTTGCGCGCCCTGGGTCTGGGCGTCTGTGGAATTGGTTCCTTGTCCTGATTCAGTCCGGTCGGACTCAACAGATTGGCTCGCCGTTGTAGTCGCGGCAGACTCTATTGTCGCTTCAGGGTTTGGAGTGATAGGACGATCTGACCCCATACGATCGTGTTGCCTCTAGATCCGTGATTCCGGTGTAAAAATGAAAGAGAAGAAGATGAAAGTGGTTGCGGCGAACCAACCAACGATCGCTGTAACGAACGTTTAGTAAGGTCTTCGAGACGTGAGGTTCGAGGTCTATTAATCTAGAGTCGAACTGTGACCAAAATGTACCCACCCTCGTAAATACCGCACAGGTCAAGCTCTTAGCCCGATATTCTGAAATCAAGGTATAGGCGAGGGTTCAGCCGATCGCGATGCTTGCGCTTTCAATATTTCGCCGGTTAGCACCGTGGTAGAAACACGAATAATTGCCGTGTTTTTAATGTTATGTACTACCAAATAGTTATTAGAAAGCCAATTTCAGAGTTTTCTCTTATTAGCTTGAGTAAAGTGCTTTTTCGTAGAAATCCCATTCAAAAGCGCTGCCACTCCAATACATTGCATCTAAATCGAGAAAGGCGAGGTCATCCCTTATCCGATAACTGCATGGAGACTTGGATACGCCTGCGAAGCGATATTTGATCGAATGCTGCTTGTCAGACTTATCTGGCTAACTCAGTGGCATTGAGCAGATGCCGGCTCATACACGCAGTAGTTGGTTATGACTGGGAATCAGTTAGCGTCGGCGTTGGAAGCGAGTGAGGATTCCCCAGCAAACTACTCCCTATAGCCAAGTACCACCAGCAAACAAGGTCCCCCGGAAATGACATTCAAACCGGCATCCTTTGCCCTTTGGATGGCTATTCGACTCTCCGCTCCTGGTTGCATCCATA
>CAYTDR010000781.1:0-4302 GCA_964436185.1 uncultured Candidatus Obscuribacterales bacterium
GCGCCTGTCTCTGGTAGGTTGGGTCTGCGGCGCGTGAAGGGGACTATCGATCTTTTGCTCGAGCAGGATGATTCTTTTATCGTTATCGATCACAAAACCTTTCCTGGACGCTTCGAAGAGTGGCTGAATAAGGCGCTGACTTTCCGGCATCAACTGGCGCTTTACCGTCACCTCCTGGAAGAGGCAGGTGCAAAGCCTGTCGTCGCGCAGTATGTTCATATGCCGATTGTTGGAGCGATAATTCGGCTTGACTGCAAGCTCGCTGATTTCACGCCGGATCTGGTAGGCGTTTAGGTGCGTGCGTAATGACAAGCGAAAACTTGTTTTACTTCTTCAGCCGAGGCCGGACGATTGCGTGGCTCTTTCTCGAGGCACTTATAAACGATCGCTTTGACGTCATGAGGTATCCACACATCTCTGGGGAACTCTCGCGGTTTAGAGCCAACGTGCGCTTTGACGGTTTCAATAATATTGCGTTCCATGATCGGAGGATATCCGGTCAACATTTCGAAGGTCATACAACCGAGTGCATAAATGTCACAGCTGCTGTTTATTGGATCACCCTTACACTGTTCAGGGCTCATATATAGCGGACTGCCTACGCACTCTCCGGTGCTGGTGATCGCCTGATCATCATTGCCTGCCATCTTGGCCAAGCCGAAATCAACTACCTTAACATCGAAACCGCCTCCAGGACGGCGTCCCAGCATGACGTTGCTGGGTTTGAGATCTCTATGAACAATTCCGGCTTTATGTGCACATGTGAGAGCATTACTCAACTGGTTGACGATTTCGGTGGCATTCTTCAAATCCAGACGCCCAGAGCGTTTGAGCAAGTCTCCCAGGCTCTCTCCGTCGAGATACTCCATGACAAGATAAGCTCGACCGTCCTGAGAAAGTCCAAAATCATCGATGCCGATGATGTTCTCATGCTTCAAGCCGCCCATGGCCTTTGCTTCTCGCATGAATCGCTTTAAACCGTCATTGCTGGAAGCTGTTTTCTCGTTGAGAACTTTTAGTGCCACCGTTTTTCCGATGAGCATGTGCTGGGCTTTATAGACCGTGCTCATACCGCCGCTTCCCAGCTCTGAAAGCACGCTGAATTTTTCAGCAAAGATGTTGCCAATCAACGAGTCGTCTACTATTCTACTGAGATCGCTGCCATCGGTGGGACAAAAATTGACTATGTCTTCGAACTCTTCCATACAGGTCAAGCACACTCGTTTGTACTTGACGGCTGTGATACTGCCTGTAAGTTGTTGTCCGGATTGTGTCCTGGTGAATCGGGTTCTTTCAAGCTCTTTTTCGAGCTCTTCCGACTTCTCTGCAAGCTCTTGAGCCCTGGATCTCTCTTGATCGGCGATCGACTCGATTTGCGATGCTGCTTTCGATCCACTCAAGACTAGCGTGACAAAGATGTATGCAAAGACTGAGAACGCAATAACCTGGCACAAACCGAGGTTCAAGACAGGTTCTCCGGTGGAAAGAAAAACGTAAGATGGGATGGTGCAGAAAAGGTAGATCAAAGGAAGCAGCACGGCCGATGAGCCTCTTCGCAGGAAGATCCCTCTGATTCGCTCACTGGTAAACTGTGATGCAAAACCTCTGGTTGGGTCACTCAAGAAGAGAGCGACTGCGAAAAGGAGCATCATCGTCGCGTAACCGAGCGATGGAGTATAGCATCGGCCGATTACACAGAGAGCTTCCTTGCTCGTTGCAGAACCCATGAGAACGGCTACGGAACAGAAGACCGAGACTGCGGAGACAATTTCTGTGAACCAGAGATTCTTCCTTCTGTTGCCCACTCGATAGAGCAGAAGGGCCAGTCCGATTAACGTGATTGACAGCGCTACAGGCGACTCCATCGGAGATGGAAAAGTGATTCCGGGAGCAGATTGTGTAGCTTGAAAGATCCGAAACGGCTCGATGTCCTCTTTCATGAGTTCGAGGACACCATTGAGAACGCCTGCAGAAAACGGAATTGCTGCCAATGCATAGCCCACGTATCGCGCGTACTTGTGGTAAGACATGATAAGCAGGAGCGACAGTGAATACAAAATCATGCAGATAGCGGCAGCAGAGTGAACCTGACCGACATAGTTCAACTTGGCTCCGGTAGGAAAGAGACTGGTTAGATCGTGATTGCTCAACGCCCAACCGGCCAAGACAATGGTGCTAAGAGTGGTGACCAGGACGAGGAGAAACTCTGCCAGGCGCCTGCAACGTGCAATTAATCGAGGACTGTGTTCCATCTAGCTCGGCCCCAGTGCCTTGTCGATAATCGTTCGTAGATTACTTCCGTCATACTCACATATGTTGTTATACCGATGAATGGTGAAAATTAACCGTCTGGCTGCTCATGTTTAAGGAAATGCCCGCATTCCAGGAGCCCACATTGGGGCATCAATTTTTTCAAACATCCATCTAGGTCCTGCAAGGGAGGCGCCGCGACGAACTCCGCGCTGTAAAGCGCACAATTGCTTTGTTTGACGAGGTGAATACGTGATTACCCAATAGTCCATAGAGATTGATCCAAGAGTTGAAGCACCGATTTATTCGAGACGGCTGTAGATGGTGGACTCAACTATCTTTCGACTTATCTCCTGATTTCTTCGCCGGCTTTTTTGAACTGTCTACTGCGCTCTTCTTCTCAGTTTTCTTTGCTGCAGCTGCTTTCTTGGATGTTCCTGATGGAGCCTTGTCGGGGGCGCCGGTATCCGTTCCTTTCTTGCCGGTCTCCTCGTCCTGCAGTGCTTCGGGATGAGCCATCTTCGTCGACTCCTTCAAGAGTTCCGTTTCCTTCTCGGCCACTTGTCTGGCCAGCCCATAGTGAAGCGCTGTCAGTTTTTCTTGATACTTCAGCATTCCACGCCTGTCCTTTTGCCCTGATTTCACTAGAACCATTGTCTCGACAGCGAGTAAACAGTTCGGGTTGATCTTAAGAGCAGTGTTCACCAGCCTCTCTGCTTCTTTCAATCCGTTGGCGTGCTCGGAGCTCATAAGTAATGAAGCCAGATGTGCATAGGGATGCTCGAAATCCGGGTACTCTTTGTTGCATTTTGTCCAGATCTCTTTTGCCTCTTTTTGCTGTCCTTCCATCATCATGTTGACCGCTCTGGCATTTGAATCAATCGCCTCTTGGGGTTGATTCTTGATCGGCAAGGACGATTTCATCAGCATGCTCGCGAACTTTCCACTTTCGCCCTGAGCATCGAGTTGCTGAGCATTTTTCAGCGCCTTTTTCTCTTTGTCGAACTCTTCCTTTTCAGCATAGTTCTCGCCCAGCTTCAGATACTCATAAGCACTTAGCCCCGAATCCGGTACCACTCCCTCCGGCGGTTTCATCAGGTACACCGCGAGCAATACCACTGTCGCACTGCCGAACATGACTGCAACTGCCTTTCTCGGGACAATATTGAGCTCCGGAATGATGGCGCGGAAGCCAGGCAGACTTGAAGCGATCGCGATAACAGCACCTTGAGACATCTCTTGATCGGCCTTTGGCCCGTACTTCGCCCATAGTTTTACTGCCAGGACGAACACTGCAGTGACGAGCACAATCCAGTTGAGGAGCGGAGCCACTCGCAAGCCCATGTCCCATACTCTATAAGCCTGGTACCCGGCAAGGAGAAGCCACATGGTCGGAAAGCGCACTTTCTGCGGTGCCACCACCACAGGTTTTTGTACTTTTGGCTTTTTGCCTTTTTTCTCGGGTTCCTGCGCGTTGATACCATCTAAGGTGCGTTGTAGCTGTTGCGATCGGGCGTCCTCTTGATCTGCTTGTTGCGTCATGCTTAAATCGCGCAACAGCGAAGCGTATTCCTTTTCCAGTCGAACGAACTGATCAGTCTCCTTGGGGCGGAACGCTTCGCTTGCCGCAATCGCTTTCTTGTAGGACTCAATCGCGTTTTCCGGTCGACCGGAGACGAAATAAGAAACTGCTCTCGCCTGATGCACGGCAGGTAGTGCACGAGCACCAAGGGGAGTGCTCGCCCTGGTGGCCGCTTCGTTCAAGTATCGCTTGCACAGTGTGTGCCTCTCAAGCCCGAGATTAGCGAGCCCCAGGTTTACTAGCACGAGAGCTGAATCACTCTCCTGAGCGTTATCCATCAAACCGAAAATATGATTTGCTTTCGCTAAATAAAGCAGCGATTCAGGATAGTGACCGAGAAGATTGTTGTAGTAACCGAGGTGATACAAGGTGGTAGCAAGTGTTCCGACAGGCGGATCAGATTGCTTGGCGAGCAGCTCGAGCGCACGTTTAGAAAGCGCTAGTGAGTCCTTTAGTTTGCCTGCAGGTTC
>CAYTDR010000782.1:0-4296 GCA_964436185.1 uncultured Candidatus Obscuribacterales bacterium
TGTGCAGCCGGCGGCGGCTACCATGGCGGTGGCGGTGGTGGCAGACCTAACTCCGGTCAATACGGCGGTGGCGGCGGTCACCAGGGCGCTGGTGGTGGTGGCAGGCCTAACTCAGGATATGGCGCCGGTGGCGGTGGAGCATATAAACCTGCAACCGGGATACCGCAGAATGCCGCGAAACCGAAACCGCGAGCAATGAGAATAACTCCTGAGACGGAGAATCAGAGAAAGTCGGGTAGAACAGAGTCGGCACACGAGCGCCTGCAGGTAGGCGACAGAGTCCAGCACAGCAAGTTCGGGGCTGGAGAAGTCGTCCAGGTTATTGGAGAAGGCAATAAGGAGCTCTACAACGTTCAGTTCGAGACAAGCAAACGCCTGCTCGACCCAACCTTCGCCAAACTGATCAAGCTCAACTAAACAACTCGTTTTCTTGAGAAGTGCCTAGCAACCTCTGGCAAACCGACCTATCTCAAAGCTCCGCGTCCGCGTTCCGCACCTGCATCGCAGATAGTCTTAGTGTGCCTGGCCCTTCCTGCAAGCCGAACCGGTTCCCCACAATCCTCGAGTCCAAGCTCCCCATTGTAACCATCATATAAAGCTCTCATGAAAACGAAAGGCTCTTCCAAGAAGTTGCTTTAGACTGTATTGCTTGAGCCTCTTGTCCTATTGAAAACCGTTCCGCCTATCTTGGAACAGATTCAAAGGTCGATCGCCGACGCGCTGGTTCGACCGGACAAGAATAATCACCAGCTATGGTGGAGATATCCTTATATAGGCCGTAGATCTCTAACCATCAAACAAACCACACATGTCCAGGAGGCAAAATCGTGTCAATAGAGAGAACCTTCGTTGCAGTAAAACCTGATGGCGTCGAGCGCGGTCTGATTGGCGAGATCGTCCATCGCTTCGAACGTCGTGGTTTGAAACTTGTCGGACTGAAGCTCATGGCAGTCTCCAAAGAGAGAGCTGAAGAGCATTATGGAGAGCACAAGGGCAAACCATTCTTCAATGGTCTGGTCGAATTCATCACCGCCGGTCCAATCGTCGCAATGGTTTGGGAAGGCAACAATGCCATTCAACTGGCTCGCAACGTAATCGGTGCCACCAATCCTGGAGACGCAGCTCCAGGCACCATCCGGGGTGACCTGGCCGTCGAAATCGGAAGAAACCTCGTCCATGGATCTGACGGTCCGGAGAGCGCTCGCCGAGAAATCTCAATCTTCTTCAACGAAGCAGAACTTCTCAACGAGTGGCCAAGAGCGATCGACAAATGGTTAACTGAAAGACCAGCAGTTGGATCTAAGTGCTAATCCAAGCCTTAGAACAGTAAAGCAACTCAATCCTCAGACACAGTCTCCGCATTGCTTCAGTCAGACCTGATGCATGACCTCCGGAAACTGTGTCTTTGCTTTTGGCTACCCTTGCGATCATGATGCCTGGGAAGCTCCGCTACATCTTGAGGTCGGCCAATCCTGACACCAAATCCGCACTACTTCAAAAGGAAATCTGAACGGGCTGTTCATTATTCTCACATGCACTTATCAACCAGCGAACGAAGAATCCGAAACAAAGGGTGAAGGGAAGACTCTTAGAGCATCCATCCATTCCCTTCAGACACCGTTAACCGTGCTCGAGGCGGAAGCAGGACACAGATTCCAGACCTCTATAGGCGTCGTCGATTCTCGTTTCAGAGACTGCTAGTACGTCACCCGAAGAGAATCCCGAATTGCATTGAGCACCGCTTCGCTGTTCAAGTCCACAAGGCACGCCCTGGTCGATAGAGGGCAAGTCTTTTTGAAGCACGGTTGACACGAGAGCTCCAGAGTGACCGTCCTGGCCGGTCCCCTCGGACCATAAGGACCGTTCCTTCCAGTGGGAGTGCTGCCAAAAACTCCAACCACATTGCTGACACCGGCGGCGCTGGCAAGATGAAGAGGTCCGGTATCAACTCCTATCGCAAGATGGACGAATCTGTAGAGTGCCACCAAATCCAGGAGGCTGGTTTTCCCTGTCAGGTCGATGCAACTGGCTTCAGGATTGTTATGCTCTATCTGTTTTTGAATCCATGAATTAACGTCGGTTTCCGACGGTCCACCAACTATTACAATGCGTACGTCTCGCACATGCAGAATCTGATCTGCCAGCTCCGCCCATTTTTCCTTCGGCCAGATTTTCGACGTCCATGTGGTTCCGGGGATAAAGGCCACTATAGGTCTCGTCGATGGGGCAGGGTCAACGGTTTCAGCCTTATCTCCACCCCTGGTATCGGAATCACCCTCGATGGCAGGCTCCACTGATGGTGAGGCCCCCACCCTTGATATCGAAAGTCGTTCGGATCCCTCCGCGATCTGTTCTTGCTCTACCCCGAAATTTTCCGAAAAAGCTCTGTCTAAATACGCTGTAATTGGGTCAGGCAGCGACATAGATGCTGGTTCCGCGGCCGGTGCGACCCCACCAATGGTATTGCAAAGTCGTTCAACCACCTCCGGTGCCACCGGAGGAAGTGGAAAGTCTCGTACTTCACCAGATTTGGGGTCACGCCCTGCGACAATCTTTAACAGAAATTCAGCCAGGGCGACGTTGT
The DNA here is from genome assembly GCA_964436185.1 of uncultured Candidatus Obscuribacterales bacterium. Classification (GTDB taxonomy): domain Bacteria; phylum Cyanobacteriota; class Vampirovibrionia; order Obscuribacterales; family Obscuribacteraceae; genus CAYTDR01. The sequence continues at coordinate 2,585 of CAYTDR010000782.1, forward strand.
GGTCGACAACGTGAGTGTCGAATCCGAAGTAATCTGCGTGAAGGCGATGAGTGTACAAAAGTGGAGCCAACTCGCGAGCTTGTCCGAAACCAACTCTGATCGGGGCACCAGATAGGAAGGCAATCGCGGCACTTTTAAATAGTCCCTGCAAATCAATTGCGGCATCGAACTGGTTTCGTCTCAAGGCGCTTAAGAACTGACTAAATTGGCTCTGAAACTCCGCTAGATTCGCTTCTTTCATCGATGCCTTCAGTGCCTTTTTCGGAAAAACGATTACTTCATCGACGGCAGGATTGTTCGAAAGGAGTTCCGCAAATGGTGGCTCAACAACCCACGTCAGATTCACCTGGGGCAGTGCCTCTTTAATCGCAGCTGCGGCAGGCAAACCGTGGATTACATCGCCCAGCGCACTAAGTCTGATAAGCAGAATTCGCTGATTGTGTACTGTCCGTGGCACGTTTAGTTACTTTCCTTAACTTTTAATCTTCGTGATACCAGCCATCGAAACTGGTGCGGCACCATACCTGGAGCCAATTTCGGAACCGTCCAGTAGTGGCACTTCTCTGGAGTTGAAAAAAGGCATATCCAAAAGGTGAATAAAGTATAGCTGTTGGGGTACAATTCTAATGCCACCTGGAGTGGTGGTAGGTCGTATATCGGACAATCTGGACGCAAGGGATCACCCCTGCGCCCAAGGGTATCTTGGCAATTCAAGATCCTGTATACAGAGGGCTCGGAGAACTTGCTGGGTCATTTGTAAGCCAAAATCCCGTATCACAAGGAGAGAATCATGGTAGCAGCAAAAAAGACCAAGACTACAAAATCGAGGTCACCAAAGGCATCACCTAAGGCTAAACAACCAGCTAAGAAAAAAGCAACGGTTAGAGCCGCTAGAGCCAAGGCGGCAACAGCTGCAAAAAAGACAGTCGCTAAAAAGGCACCAAGAAAAACAGCAAGAACAGCACCAGCGAGAACAGTCGCCGTACGTTCCAAGGAAAATGAAGATTATCAGAATTTCAGTGGCAAGTTCACCGTACGTCTCCCCAAATCGCTACACCAGGCACTCGTATTGAGAGCGGAAAGAGAAGGCGTAAGCCTCAATCTGTTCGTAACCAATGCTCTTTCTCGAACAGTGGCAATGCCCTCGAAGAAGAAATAAGCAATCTGAAACTTGTAAGGCTAGAGAGAGGACGGTTATGCCGTCCTCTCCCTTTTTGTGCAAAAGTGCCACCATCGCCCTCGTGATATTCGAATTCCCTCCTCTTAGCACCACGAGTAGAGTCGAGTTTATTCCAGCGAGCCGTTGAGTTCTAACCGACTGCCATCGTGCATCCAACCGGATGCTTGGAAGTCAGTCTCTACCTCGAGAGGACAATCTCTTCGATTACTGATTGGTTATGATGTCGATCGACGTGAGTTGGAACTTTCTTTGACAAACCTACGAGCACCACCCGAGGTTACTCGTCGCAATTCGAACATCAGATCAATCAGACGATTAGATGATCGCCAGTGGGAGACTGGGTTTTCGGAATCAGTTTTTCTACTCACCAATCAAAGACCGCATGAACGCTCAATCTCGATTGATGTGATTTCAAAAAAAGTACTGAACAAAATCTCTGGATGTCAATAGCAACCAGGTTGTCGAGAAGTTTTTGCAACATTGTGCCAAAAATTTAATCAGAACCACAAATCTAATGACAACGCCCTTCAAC
>CAYTDR010000783.1:0-4291 GCA_964436185.1 uncultured Candidatus Obscuribacterales bacterium
GGCCTACCGCAACTGCAGCCATTTCACTTGTTTGCACTGGACTAGTCTTGATGCTTACTCGTCGTGTGGCACTAAGTCAAATCGTTGGATTTCTGGTAATGGAAAATGGCATTTACTTGTTCGGGCTCAGTCAAACGAACGGCATGCCAATGCTCGTTGAAATGGGCATTTTGCTAGATGTCTTGGCTGGAGTGATGATCGCAGGATTGATTATCTTTCGAATCAAAAAGAATTTCGAGCACATTGACGTGACAATGTTGGCTGAATTAAAGGAGTAGACATGCATCCCCTCATTCAACTGACACTTGTTCCTGTCAGTCTAATTGCCCTTATTTGGCTCTTGAGAAATACTCGTGTCCTCACACTAATTGCCTCTTTCTTGTTCTGGGCTCAAACTGCGCTCGTCACGCATCTTCTATTTCCAGTCCTGAGTGGTCAGGCTCAGACAGTGGTGCTATGCGATGAATTCTCGCTCAACCACTTATCCGCACTGTTTGCGGTGCTTACTCAAGTTGTGGTTGCTAGTTCAATGACTCATGCACATATCTTCTTCCAACATGACGGCGCCCATTCCAGGGACGACCGCCTTCAGATGCGTATCTTCTACACTTGCACCACATTGTTTCTCGTCGCCATGACCTCTGTTTTCTTTTGCACCAATCTAGGTTTTCTCTGGATAAGTGTGGAAGCAACTACCTTATGCTCGGCACCGCTTGTCTATTTTCACCGTTCCAAGCATTCGCTTGAAGCCGCCTGGAAATACCTGATGATTTGCAGTGTCGGCATTGCATTTGCCCTGTTTGGCACCATGTTCATTTTTGCCTCCTCTCAATATGGCGCTTTCCCTCTTGGATCGCTTAATCTCAACGATTTAGTCGCGCGTGCAGATCAGCTTCAATACCCGCTTTTGAAACTGGGATATTTATTTTGTCTTTTAGGCTATGGGACCAAGGCGGGGATCTTTCCCTTGCACAGCTGGTTGCCAGACGCACACTCTGAAGCACCAGCTCCCGCTTCCGCCATGCTTTCAGGCGGACTACTCAACTGTGCCCTCTTTGCCATCTGGAGAATCTCAGAAGTCGTTATCGCCGCCGGCCACCGCGAGTTGGTTCATCAGACCGCCGTTAATGCAGGGGTCCTCACGGTATTGGTTGCCAGTCTCTTTTTGATCAGACAACACGGCATTAAGCGTTTGTTCGCTTATTCCAGCATCGAAAATGTCGGTTTGATGCTTACTGCCATCGGATTGGGTTCGGGTCCTTTGTTTTTCATTCTCGCTCTCAATCACAGCGCCGCAAAAGTTGCCTTGTTTCTTGTATCAGGAAATATAATCCAGGCAACCGGTACCAAAACGCTTAACGAAATCCGCGGACTACTTGCTGTCAATCCTTATTGGACTGCTATTTTCGTGCTTGGCGCATTTGCTGTTACTGGCGCGCCTCCCTTCGGTGCCTTCATTGCAGAGTGGCAATTGCTGACTCAGGTAACTGAATTGAAGTTATGGACAGTCATGATCGTCATGTTAGTAGCTCTGGCATTAAGTTTCCTCTCGGTCACTATGCACGTAGGGAAGCTTGTCTGTGGCACGCCGCATAAGCAAGTGGCTACCTTGCCACCTCTGCGTTCCAGCCTCATACCGGCCGCACTTGTTCTTTTGACCTTGCTATGTGGTGTTACAGCGATGCCTGGCCTGTTTGGTGAGTTATGAAACTAGAAATGGTGCCTCTGAAAATTGACGAAAGAACAATGGCCGTTAAATCAGCTATGGCTGCTGGTGCTCGTCTTGGGCTGATTACGTCGATTGATGGTAAGCAGCTGATCACTCTCCTGCTTATGCCGGAAACTCATTCCATAATCTGTTTCGAGACACCTCTTGAGCAATTGCAATACCATTCGATGACGCCGGTTATCCCACAGGCGCACTGGTTCGAGAGAACCATCTGGGATATGTTTGGCCTGTTGCCACAGGGCCATCCTCGCTTGAAACGCACCCATCTCCACGAACCGTACTCGTTCACAGACCCTCCACTTGCTACTGTCGGTAACGACTATGAGCCTGCCAATCATGCCTACGAATTTCTCAACGTCGAGGGCGAAGGCGTGTATGAGTTGCCGGTAGGACCTATACACGCCGGCATTATTGAGCCGGGGCACTTCAGATTCAGCTGTTATGGTGAAGTGATCGTCAATCTCGAGATTCGATTAGGCTACGTGCATCGAGGTATTGAAAAGAAAATCACGGAGGTGCCCTGGCGCAAAGCTCGCTTTGTCGCTGAGGCCGCTGCCAGCGACATGGCTGTCGCTAACGCTCTTGCTCATTCTATCGCCATTGAGTCTCTGCTGGAAATCGAGCTTCCTCGCCGCGCTAATTTGCAGCGTACTGCCGCCCTCGAGATCGAGAGACTGGCAATGCATCTTTCAGATTTAGGTGGTCTAGCTGGAGATATCGGCTTTCTAGCCATTTCTTCATCGATGGCCAGATTGCGAGGACTGGCTTTGCGCATGGGTGAACTGATCGCTGGAAATCGCTTCATGCGCGGCTATATTTGCCCTGGGGGAACAACCAGGAGTTTCCCCGACGATTGCCTTCAGAAGCTCAGTGCAACTGCAAATGAGCTGAGCAAGCAGCTCGGACCGGTAGTCGAATTCTTTATGGAGAATCAGGTGGCGATAGATCGAATGCAAGGCATAGGCAAAGTTTCAAGAAAACTCGCCTTCGACTTTGATCTGGTTGGTGGTGGTGCCCGCGCCTGCGGCATTGACTATGATTGCCGCAAATTCTGGGCTCATGCCACCTTTCCTCAGGATGATTTTGTCGCCACCACAAGTGATGGCGGCGATGTTTTGGCGCGAGCCAAAGTGCGCATCGGTGAGCTTCAGTCAAGCTTGGGGTTGCTTTCCAAAGCCTTCCAAGAAATTGCCTCTACACCTGGTTCTGGTCGGGTGCCTGTACAGGACGAACTGCCAGCTAATTCAACCGCTGTGGCACTGGTCGAGTCGCACCGAGGCGAACTTATTCACCTGTTGTTTACCAATGACCTCGGGCAAATTCAAAGATACTGCATAAAAGATCCCAGTGTGAACAACTGGACAGGACTGGCTATCGCTGTTCGAAATAATCTGATTGCCGATTTTCCTCTATGCAACAAGAGTTTCAGCTTGTCGTATAGCGGCCATGATCTTTGAGGTAACCTGATGCTGCGATTATTGGCTTATTTAATAGGAAAGGGCATTGTCACTAACAAAGAGATTCCCGATAAGCTCGAAGAAGGCTTGCTCGGGTTGCCAATGATAACAAACACTCCTTGTGATGCCACCTGCAATGCCTGCATTGACGTGTGTCCGACCGACGCCATTCTTAGCGGTGGGCAATCGGTGGTTGTAGATCGGGGCGCCTGCATAGCTTGCGGACAATGCGTCGCGCTTTGTCCAACGCAGACCATTGAAAACGATTTATCTACATCTACTTTCGCTTTTCGCCGAGATGATCTAGTCGTCTCCTCGACGACGGCAATGAAAGCTGACGCGGCACAAGGAAAGGGCATCTTCAGTAAGTCACTCGCTATCCGGGTTGTTTCAACCGGTTGTTCCGCCTGTGATCTTGAGGTTTCCGCTGCCAACAATCCGATCTTTGACATGGAGCGTTTCGGAATCGGTGTGGTGGCATCTCCACGATTTGCCGATGCACTGCTGATTACAGGACCAGTTCCGAAAGCTATGCACGAGCCACTGAAGAGCTGTTATGACGCTATGGCCAAACCGAAAATCGTGATTGCCTGCGGTACTTGCGCTATCTCAGGGGGCGTTCACAAAAACTCGTACACAGCCGCGAACGGAGTACAGTCGCTTTTGCCAGTGGATGTTTTCATTCCTGGTTGCCCGCCTCATCCCTGGCAGTTGCTCAAAGGAATACTGGCTGCACAAAAGATAAAAGGGAATGGACACATTTGAACTGATGTTTCAAGAGCCGCGAAGGTGCGATGGATCGCTCAACCGTCGATCAAATATTTTGCCAGTTCCTGGTCGATTGGAAAGCCGCTCCCTTTCTGGAATCCGATGAACATCGGGGAGGGATTGCATTCCAACAAAACATACTCGTCCTTTGAGCGTTTCAGGTCAATTCCTGTGAACTTCATGGAGCAACACTCCGCAGCTCGTATGCACATGTCAGCCACATGCTCGGGAAGATCAACCACATTGATCGAACCCTCATTACCGCGATAATCCAGCGCGTCGGTCTCAATTTCGAGAGCACAAAGAATGCGGCCGTTGAGCACGAACACTCGGATGT
>CAYTDR010000784.1:0-4287 GCA_964436185.1 uncultured Candidatus Obscuribacterales bacterium
CAGCAACCTGCATGGCGGAACGAAAAGGGGATGTGTTCATCCTCAACGGCTCGAAGAATTGGATTACCAACGGCATTGAGGCTGATGTCTACCTGGTCATCGCCCAGACTGACACGTCTCTTCGGCACAAAGGTCTGGTCGCCCTCCTCGTCGAGAAGGGCACGCCTGGTTTTACCTTCGGCAAGCTCGAAGACAAACTGGGAATTAGAGGATCGGCAACCTGCCAGATAATGTTTGACGACTCGCCCGTTCCTGTTGCCAACATGCTCGGACAAGCTGGAGACGGCTTCAAGGTGGCAATGGTTACTCTCGATGGCGGCAGAATCGGGATCGCGGCGCAGGCTGTCGGAATCGCGCAGGGCGCCTGGAATCACGCACTCAAGTATTCGAAGGAACGAGTGGCCTTCGGCAAGCAGATTGGTCAATTGCAAGCCATTCGCCATATGCTGGCGGAAATGCAGACAGAGATCGATGCAGCCCGACTCCTGACCTATCATGCCAGCGTCGCCCAGGACCGTGGAGAAAAGTTCACCCAAGCGGCCGCCCACGCCAAACTGTATGCCGCCGAAGTAGCTATGAGAAGTACGGTCAAATGCGTACAAATTTTTGGCGGATATGGTTATGTATCTGATTATCCCGTGGAACGTTATATGCGTGACGCCAAAATCACCGAGATTTATGAAGGGACCTCTGAGATTCAACGTCTGGTAATCGCAAGTAACTTATTGAAGGGAAGATAAAACTATGACGTGGCAACCACCTCAACCTCCCAGACCAGGCTCCGGGGGGCAGGGAGGACAACGACCTGGCGGCCAACCTGGAGGGGGAGGCGGACAGGGAGGACAACGACCAGGCGGCCAACCTGCTGGAGGTGGAGCCGGACATCAGGGTGCCAGAGAGGCTCAACCGGCACCAAACACACACGGGCTAAGACAAGGCGATGCGAAAGCGTTCGCCTCAATGAATTTCTACGAGCTTCTCCAGGTCAACCGTGATGCCCATCCGACCATCATCCGATACGCATACCGATTCCTGGCAGCGATGTACCATCCGGACAATACCGAGACCGGCGATTCGGACAAGTTTCGTATAGTGACAGAGGCATGGCGAACTCTATCAGATGATGGAAAACGCGCAGCCTACGATATGTCGTTGGGCGCCCTGGATGTACAGGCAGGCAGACCGGCTACTGCTGCTCCGCAACAGAAGGTGGACAGGGGCTTGCCGAAATTTCAGAAGGTCGGTATATCGTGGACTGAAGTCGAGCTGCGACTGGCGATTCTGCAAATTCTTCTCGATCAACGCAAGAAGAAGCCAAAAACAGGTGGTGCATCGGCAAAGCTTATTATGGACGTTCTCGACTTGAAAGACGTCGAGGAAGTCGAATTTGCGCTCTGGTATTTGCGAGAGAAAAACTTGATTGAAATGGGCGAACGACTGTTCATGATCACAGCGGTAGGTGTCGACTACATTGTCGATATCCTGAGCAAGCCGACCACCATGGGCGAGAGTGAAATCGAGAAGAAGGTCAATAGGGTCGTAGACGGTGGAGTCCCGGCAACTATTCCGCGCTAAAGAGGTTTCAAAAATCGGAGTCCAAGGTATTAACCATTCCAGTGATGGTGCAGTTCATGACGAGAAAGGGAGGTAGAGAGCGATGACAGTTTCCCCCAATCAGACCTCGGGCTCGGTGCAAGAAGCCACCAAGTTCCGGCTGGTTACCCGCAGCGACTTTGATGGTCTGGTCTGCGCTGTGATGTTAAAGCACCTCGACATGATCGATGACATTCTGTTCGTTCATCCCAAGGACATGCAGGATGGAAAGATCGAGATTTCGAGCCGGGATATTACTACCAACCTTCCTTATGTGGATGGTGTTCACCTGGCTTTCGATCACCACTTGAGCGAAGTCATAAGGAACGCCGACCGGAAGGATAATCATATTATCGATCCTGATGCAATGTCAGCGGCTCGAGTCGTGTGGGACCATTACGGCGGGCTGGATACGTTTCCTTCCCGATGGATTGGAATGATGGAAGCCGTGGACAAGGCTGATGCTGCGCAGTTCTCCGTCGATGAAATCCTCAATCCTGAAGGTTGGGTGCTGCTCAATTACCTCATGGACCCGCGCACCGGTCTGGGAAGATTTCGCAACTTCCGCATCTCGAACTACAACCTGATGATGGACCTGATTGATTACTGCAAGGATCACGACATTGATGAGATCATGCAGATGCCTGATGTGCAAGAGCGCGTTCAGCTCTACAACGAGCAAACGGAGCTGTTCAAGGAGCAGGTAGGGCGTTGCTCGACTATCCATAAGAATCTGATCGTTCTCGATCTCAAAGGAGAAGAGACTATTTACGCGGGCAACCGATTCATGATTTACGCCATGTATCCGGATTGCAATATCTCGATTCATATCCTCTGGGGATTGCGACAACAAAACACTGTTTTTGCTGTCGGCAGATCGATTGTCAATCGCGATTCGAAAACTAATATCGGTGAGCTCTGCCTCAAATATGGTGGCGGCGGTCATGAGAAGGCTGGCACATGCCAGATTGAACATGACAGAGCCGATCAAGTATTGCAGGAGTTGATCGATCAAATCACCAAGGACGGTTAAGGCTTAGCACCGCTTCAGTTTTTGAGAGCTAAAGCTCGACTTCTACCAAGAAGTCGAGCTTTAGCTCTCAAGTCTTCTTCTAATGCGTCGAGGCCACATTGTCATAGTGTGTTGAAATAATTTTCGCCACGCATCGACCTGACTCCAGTGCACCATTGATCGACCCGATGTTCATGTGATCTCCGCATACGTATAGCCCGTCGCGCAACTGGTAGTTAGCCGATTTGGAAGTGGTCTGTTTAGGTAACGCATGATTGATCCGGTAGGTGCGTATATGCTCCCAAGCTGCCGTTTGTGCACCGAACCAGTCTGTCAGCTCATGCTTCACGCGACGAAGCAGGTCAGCCTCAGTCGGCGTACCGAGAACCGTCACCGATATCAATGATTTTCCTTCCGGCGCATAACCAGGGGAGACTAAACTCGGCACACACATATTATTGATAATGCCATAACCACCGCCATTCAGTACCAGGATCGGATCATCCACTGGTGGTTTTCCTGCAGTTGAAAAATACAAGCACGAGACCGAGTTGTCGTGAGGTTCGCTGGGCAGGTCGTAAAGTACTTCACTGAGCACATGCTCCTCAGTCGCCATCACTATATGCGGTGCGTGAAATTTTTGTCCGGTGGAAAGTACTACCGAATCGTTGGCTACAGCCAGGACTCTCGAATTGAGCATTATGTTCTCGTAGCCGACTTGCTGAGCCAGTTGTTTTGGAATTTCCTCCATGCCCATTGCCGGAATAGCGGTGTCGCCTGAAGCAAACATTTTAAACAGAAATTCGAAGTTGCGGCTCGCTGTGGAGAGGTCGTTTTGCAGAAAGACGCCTCCGAAAAACGGTCGAAAGAATCTTTCGATGATGGCATCGGAAAAGCCGGTTTGACGAAGCAAATCCAAAGTCGATCTTGACTCGCTCGCCGAATCAACTCCGTTGTACTCCCTTGAATCGGAACCTCTTGCATCGCGTATCTGCATTGCTGATAGGCGCAGCTTCGCCACCAGCATCTTGTCGGCAATTGTTCCGATCGGCGAGACCAGGGTGCTCACGATATGACCCGGGTCTCGCATGGGATCGGCTACTCGATGAAACTGTCCGTCGTATCTCACTAATGCACCAGGAGCGAATGGTCGCAGTTGCAACTGATCATAATTGAGCACACGCCTGGCATCGGGATAAGCGGTCAGCAGTACCTGGAACCCGCGATCGAGGCGGTAACCGTCCACTACGTCAGTACGAATGCGCCCACCGACACCATCTGCTGCTTCTATGAGAAGAACTGGTATTCCCGATTTCTTCAACTGCAAGGCGCAATTGAGTCCGGCAAGACCGGCTCCAACTACGATTACTTTTTCGCCACTGCTCATGATGCTCTCCGTATCTTTCAGAGGATCGGCACAAGCGCGACCCTACAAATTTGCTCTTTCCATTGCGTCTTCTCTTCCGTGCGCCAGAACCTATTTCCGTCTCCGACTTGTTCTGTCTGAGAGCGCTCTGATGCGCTTATCTCCCCAGCACGTGTCTCAGAGCATCTTCTATCTGCGGATACATGAACTTATATCCGCCCTTGCCGAGCTTCTCAGGCACCACTCGTGTGCTGGCAAGCAGCAACTCATCTGCCATCTCGCCAAATGCCAGCCTGGCGGCGAAGTCGGGCACCGG
>CAYTDR010000785.1:0-4286 GCA_964436185.1 uncultured Candidatus Obscuribacterales bacterium
CCGCTACCAATGACGGTAGCGGTTTTACTGGATTTTGATGGCGTTATCGTACGGCTTCAAGGAAGCGTAGATCATACATCCATTCTTCACCCGTCTGGTCACTGAGAACGCTGATCATGCCGGTACTCGTAAAGGCCATCTTTAGGATCTCCCACTGATCGTCGCTGATCTCACCGTGCTGGCAGCTAAGTCCGCCGGATTCCCACATAATTGTCACAGACCTGCGATCGTTCGCTCTGGAAATCACATCAAAGCTGCCCAAGCGAGTAACTCTGCCATAATACCATCGAAAATCTTGTCCCACTCGTTCTGCTTGAGCAGTTTCCATAGCATCAGAATCTGCAGATTGGATTCGGTCAATGGATTTCTCTTTGGACATGATGTTTTTTCCTTATTGATTTGGTAGGACGGTCAAACTCTTAGAGAAGTAACTGGCCAACTTTGAACCAAAGAACTTCACAGGCGAGCAAAGCGGTCTACTCGAATCCGATAAATTCAATTACGCCATCAGCGATCTGGCAGCTGAGTTGTCTAAGTTAGAAATACCTAAGAATATATCCAATCAACAGCCTCTCAGGGAGGCCGTTGATGGATTTCCATTATAGCGGTACTAGCTGATGGCTTTCTAGACTCACTTAAAATAGAGTCTTCAATGCTTTGCAAGTCCGAGTCCAATCTCGAATTCGCATTATTCATACGCTTGAGTACTTTTTCAGAGCGGCGTTATCCTCCATTTTTCTAGTCGTACACATACGCTTGATTCTTAACTGGGTCGTTCTGGTGCTGATTTTCCTCCTCATGCACCACTACCTCGGTCTCCAAACAAATAAATGGAGAAATTAATGACAAAAGGATAGAGCTATCAATCTTTTGTCTTATCTCCTGAACTCATCTATGCGTATTTGAGCTCAGACGAATCTGCGCATTTGCTCGCCCATCTGAAGAAGCGATGGCAGTCAAATGCATGTGGCTGTACTCGCGAAAGATTCATCTCTTTCGTCTCTTGAGCCCTGCAACTGACATAAGGATTTGAGTCTTCAATCAGCTTGTCGAGCAGCTCCATCGGAGTGTTCATATCCTCTGCCAGTCCAAACCTCACATTCGGATCCTCATCGAAAGCGAAGCTGAATTTTATGTGCATGGGTGTGGAAGGATTAGTTCCTACCGCAATCCGCACATCAGGGTTCTTGTCGGTCGCGAGAAGCTCTAGCACCTCCAGTGGTGCGTATGAATTCTCTGCCACCCTCAAGCGAATCCGGTCCACTTCACTGCGAGCCAACTCTGCCAACAACTGCGGAGAACAGTTCTGGCTTCCGGCTCTGACATAATTGCCTACATTATCTGCATAACACTTTACTCGCATCATCGGTAAATACCTCCGTCAGTCTATTTAGCTAAAGCCGACCTTCCAGTCGATTGAAGAAAAATAGGCATCGAAAGATATCGGTCGTAAGAACCGAGGATCTCTTGCGGCCTCAGAATAAACTTTTGAGCAGGCAGCCCCAGTTGCACCGAGGCTGCCTTTCTTAGCTTCATTTCCAGCATGTATAGCTGGTATCAATTTTTTTTGGATTATTCGAATTTTCAACTGTTTTAACTACTGCAAACCCTCCTGTAGTGGCAGAATTTGAGCTATCAGAACGAAGGAAATTGAACCTTCCAAGTAGGAATGTAGCAAAAATTTTTCTACGAAGCAAGAGTCTTAAGGATTTCTTTACGATCGGCGAAGCGCCTGCTCAGTAATGGTTTCTGGACGCACTTCTGCAGATTTGCCCATTGATTCGACTTCGGAAAGTGTCAATGAGGCATCCGTCTATGAAGGGGCAGACCGGAAGGGCTTCCGTCTCAGATCGTTGAAATTGTTTTTCCCTTGCAGATCAATAGATCATTTCTTCTTGTGAAAGTCGGCATTGTTGAACATTTCCGAAACTCCAAGGTCAATGGTTTTGAGATCCATTTGCTAAATCTCCTTCTTGCTATCTTCGCAGCAGGATGCTCTGCCCTCAGTTTCTCTATGAACAGTTGAGGAAAAGTTACTGGATTTGGCACCCTTTGATATTACGCTGTTTGTGATATTACCATTGGTGCAGAATGAGTTTTTGATTTTTGTCGAATAAGTGCTGTGAATCGCATACAACAGACTGGAAGTGGAACGCGTAGTCTACCGTGTTCGACGCCAAGTAAAGTTGGCATATTGTGAGGTGTGCACATGGCAAATTTCTACAGCGAAATCGATCCTACGGATTCTTTTTCTATGGGCGATCGTTCGACGCAAGAAACATGGGCGTCGATTTGCTCGGACTTATATACGGAATCACGTAACGAACGAACCAATACTGCAGCAAACAGAGAGAGCGCTTACCCGTTCAATTCATTGCCCATAGCCACCGATGCTGCCCTGCTATCAACTTTGTTGGTGGCATCCGGGGATTCGAGTAACAGCAAGGATCAGTTTGGGACGCTGCCGGAGCCTATTGCAGACTCATTGCGTCAAATTGGTGCCAAGAACATTTCGGTAAAGCAGAACGGCGATCGCTACCATGTGGAAATACCGCTCAAAAAAGACTACTACCACGACACTGGTGAAGCAAAAATCCCACAAGTGTGGTTGGATGGTTCCAATTTGAAGTTCGATGTGCAGTTGAAGAAGGACGGCACGATTGAGTTGTCCAATATCTCAGGGATGGGCGTGAAAGTAAGTCCTCAATCCCGATGGGCTCCGGACTTCTGGGTTTATCCGAAGACATTCGTTATCACTCCTCCTAGTGGCGATGGTGATGCTTCTGCCAGTATTACTGTCACAAAACTCGGTGTCTCTCGAACGGAGAACACGCTGATTCCGCGTGCTTCTTATGACCAACTCAAAGATACCTTAAAAGCATTAAAGTGACAGCTGCGTAATGATAATGAGCAGGTGAACATGAGTCCATAGGCTTTCAACCCCATACAAGCTAGCTAACCGAACTGTTTTTTTGGTAAGAAATTGTCGAGAGAACGCTGATTGTTTTGGTGAAACTTTAGAAAGTAATCTGTGCGAAAGTGGGGATTGCAAATGGGTTTCCATGCTTGAAGTGGTGGCGTTATAATCATCGCTATGAAGACGAATGCCACCAGAATTCTCGATAACTTGAAAATTAAATACGAACTGCGCGAATATGAAGTCGATCCCGACGACTTGAAGGCTGAGACCGTCGCTCAGAAAATTGGATTTCCGGTTGAGCAAGTATTTAAGACATTGGTCGCGATTGGCAATAAGCATGGCGTTTGTCTTGCCGTCGTAGCCGGCGATGCGCAGCTCGACTTGAAAGCCTTGGCGAAGCTGACGGGTGATCGCAGTGTCGACGTCGCTCCTCTCAAGCAAGTCCAACCTTTGACCGGCTACATTCGCGGTGGAGTTACAGCTCTCGCGTGCAAAAAAGATTATCCGGTTTATGTGGATGAAAATGTCTATCTGTTTGATGTAATCTCGATTTCTGCTGGTGTTAGAGGCACACAGATTATCATTTCTCCGGATGATTACGTTGCCGCCACAAAGGCGACCATCGGTCAGCTAGCGAAGGACTTGTAGTTGTCGAATCAGCCCTGAAGTTTGGAGCAGCGTGAAGAGGAGCAGGTTGCAACCTTTGAAGATCTCAGTTTCATTGATTGAACGCCTGAAATCGTGACTGAATAGGAATCTTCAGATAGAATGGCAAAACTAGGCAGAATCGAATAAACTACTGAATTGTCGTTCTTATGCGCCTGGGTTGAACGGATATGTCAAACAAACTCGTACAAGCCTCACGGCTCCTTGGAACTGTTGCCCTTCTTGCATGGTTTTGTTCAACGTTATCGACGCAAGTCGAAAGTAAAACATCGTCCGATATGGCCGCGGTGAACAAAGATGTTCCAGGTTTGAAGACCACGGTCTTCGAAACACCCAAGGGCAAGATTAGCGTCAATATTCCTGATGATACCTCCGCTTCCGATGAGATTACTGGAACTGTGTTGGCAGAGCCGGCTGGTGAAACACAAGAAGAGAAGGCGAAGAATGAGGATGAACTCAACGGCTATGTCCCCAACCGGATGAGCTTTACCGAAGCCCTGGATTTGCGCGGGAGCAACTCCGAGAAGTACAAGGCCGAATCGTTCCGCACCATGGCCGAACACATGCGGGGGATGATCGAAAATTTGGGGCGACTCAGCCGATTGATCCACGGTGCTTAGCAGAAGTCCGGGCAAGGTATGCAGAAGAGTTTGCACAAAAAGTCGCAAAAGAAGTCGCAAATAAAGAAGAAGCTTTTGCG
>CAYTDR010000786.1:0-4275 GCA_964436185.1 uncultured Candidatus Obscuribacterales bacterium
TACTGTCTCGTGCTGCGGAAGAAGTCCGAGTTTGTCGTCTTCCGAGCCGGCGCGGCGCACCGAGCGCTTCGACTCGATGATCGAAGCGTAGCCGTTGCCCACGATTTTCAGTGCCGTTTTTTCAGTCAGAGCCTTGAGATCGGATGCATCTACGACTTTGTTAACGAGTCCAAAAGAAAGAGCATCGCTACTGGATATGGTATCACCCGTGAAGAGGAGCTCTTTTGCCACGGCAGGTCCAACCAGCTCGGTCAACCTGGCGATGTTGGCGTCATCGAGCACTATTCCCAGTTTAGCAATCGGCACACCGAACGTAGCCAGGTTGCTCGAGTATCTGATATCGCATGCGATGGCAAGCAATAAGCCACCACCGATGCAGGCACCATCAATCATCGCAATGGTCGGAATTTCGAACGAATAGACGTATTCAAGACACTCTCTGATTCCATACCAGAACGACTGCGCTTTAGCATAGCTGTCTATTTTCTCCAGCTCCATAAGGTCGGCACCGGAGGCGAACGTTGCATGATTTCCCGAGACAACGATTACTTTGGCACCAGCCGTATGCATCTGCGAGAACGCTTCGGGTATGGAGAGCCACATCTCTTGCGAGATCGCATTGAGGAACTGCGGGCGATTGAGGGTCAACCATCCGATGTTGTCTTCTACTCTTATTTGCAGATGCTGCTTGTCTGTGGTCATTTTTCTACTTTCTATAGGTCGAACTCGACTGAGTCGCCTTCCTTTACATTGTGATTCTTACAGTAGCCACCATTGAGTTCAATCACTTGATCCACGACTACATCTTTATCCGGAGGATAGGTTGGGCAATTCTTGGGATTCTCAGATTTGCAAGGAGGAACGTGCTCGATGATTTTGATGATTTTGCCATCTTTTATGAACAGCATATCCAGTGGAATCAGCGTATGGTACATCCAAAAGCGAACTCCCCTTGGTGGCGTGAAGAGAAAGACCATTCCAGCGTCCTTGCCGAGCGAGGTTCGATACATCAATCCTCGTTGAATCTCGTGATCGCTCTGGGCCACTTCCAGTTGAATATTGTTCTTCCCAATTTTAGCCATCGGCATCTTTCCAATCGCTGGTAAGGTGAATAACTGAGCCGTGAAGGCGAATGCAGCCATCGCAGCCAATATTTTCGAACGATTTATCGTAAGAAGCATACTTACAACCACCACATTCTGCTGTACGGAGTTTTCCTGTAGAGAAATTGTATCGTGTCGAGAAGCACACCACGTTGCTTCGGCAAGCTCTTGCTTACAATCACGCCACGTGGATCGATGACAGCAGAGATGCCGTTATTGCTCGCCATAACCATATATCTATCGTTCTCGACGGCTCTCAATACGCCGGCAGCAAGTAGCTGTCTATTGAAAAACGAATCATGAAACCATGCCAGATTCGAAACATTGACAAGCAACGATGCACCCTGCCGCACTTCCGCTGCGATTTGTTTGGGATAGATAAGCTCGATATAGATCGACATTCCAACATTGCCCCAGCCGCTCTTGACCAGGTGAGTCGAACTCCCTGCCAGGAAGGACTCTCTAGTCGCGGGAATGCGCTCTCTCACTGGTGCTGGAAGCTGCTGGTTCAATACTCCGATAGGCGCAGACTCGCCGAGCGGCACCAGACGCCGTTTTATGTAGAGAGCATTTTCAGGTTTGAACGGGCTCACTAATCGCGCCGCGTTTACCAGTCCATTCTGGAGCGTCTCGATTGAGCCGAAGATAACTTCTTTCCTCTGGTTTGTTGCCAGTCCATGAATGACGCTGAGGAGATAACCAGGCGACATCTGCGACGAATTGACGACACCTTCCGGCAAGAAGAGAATGGCAGCACCGAGCTCGTCACACAGAGCCTTGTATCTGTCAGCAATCTCCTTTGGTTTGGTGACCTTGAGTCGCTCTTCCTCAATGGAAACATTGCCTTGAACGATCGCGATGGAAACCGGCGGAGACTGCGAGTCTCGCGCCAAAGCCTTAGCCAATTCGCCCTGTCGCTCCTGGGACTGAAGACGAATACCGCCCCAGGTGAAGACTAACGCAAGCACAGCCGCCACCAATACTGCGTCTACTACGCTGCCGCTCCTGGTCTCCAATTGATCGGTTCGTTCACCCATTTTCTTGACCAGTGAAGAGAACTCGAAAATAAGGTTAGCCAGCACCGCATTGACCAGAACGATGAAGAAGTCCAGCAGTCCAGCCCCTCCGAAGCTCGCCACCTGAATGAACGGCAACTGTTTGTACTGAGAATAGGCTAGTTGATTGATAGGCAGACCGATGAAAAATTCAGACGTGGCTACCGTCCAGGCTAGAAACACCCAGAGAATGGGGATAGCCAGGAGATAAGGGAAGTACGGCCGCTGGATATGCGGAAAGAATCCCGGACGCATAGGCAAGCTATACAGCATCAATGAGAAAAGGACCATCAGGATCGATTGATGGAACGACTCCAGAAGCCAGATTATGATTGCGAACTGAGTGCCGACAAACTCGTGCACTCCGAGCCAGGTAAGTGGAGCTAGACCGATATAGGAGCTGAGAGCCACGCCATGGTAGCCCATGCCGAAGAACAGACCGATTAGACCTGCAAGGGGAAGCGACTGTGCTCCGCGCACCAGTATCAGCAATGGTGCCAGACCAACCCACGCAATCCAGGGCAGTTCGAACCCCGAACTGGCGAGGCCGAAGAAGCAGCCGAACAGAAGCGCGACCGGAAGCTTGTGCGACCAGCCGAAATTCTCCAGCCAGACTGAACGGCGGATAAGCTCTCCTGAGTTGACGACTACTTGCCTGCTTTGCATTTCTTCGCTACTCTCATCAAATGACAATGTTACACGTAAACGAGCACTAGACGCTGAGCTTTTTCCAAAGAAATCCGCATAGGTACATAAGGTTTAGATAAGAAGAGGTACATATTGGCTGACCTTCGCATATTGGGAGTGGATCCAGGTACTGCTACTGTAGGATTCGGAGTGATAGACAAGAGAAGCGGCGATAGATATCGTTATGTTGCCTCAGGGATAATCTCGACTTCTAAGTTATTGCCAGCGGCAGAACGTCTGACAATTATTCGCACCGATCTGTTAACGCTTTTAAATGAATACCAACCGGAAGTAGTCGCGGTAGAAGCGATCTTCTTCTTCAAGAACGCCAAAACCCTTGTCCCTGTCTCACAAGCACGCGGGGTGATACTGGAGGCGGCGTCCAGTATCGGCTGCCAGACAGCAGAATACACTCCGATGCAAGTCAAGATGTGTGTGACCGGTCACGGTAGAGCAGACAAGAAGTTCGTCCAACAAGCAGTCGCGAGCCTTCTGATGCTGGATGAAATAATTAAACCGGACGACGCCTCTGACGCATTGGCGATTGCAGTCTGCCATGCGCGGACCGCAGTATTTTCCAATCCGGTATTGCAGGCTGAACGCCAGTCGTACATTTAAGTTTGACGATCAAGCTCGCTCGGCAAAATTGACTGGCGGTCTGCAATTGAGTGCGAATCGCGATAGGAGGAGGAGGAAGCAGTGTTTAATCTTCCCATCTTCAATAAGTTGCAAAACTCGCAGAGAGTTCTGATTGCCGGCGCGGGAGGCGGGTTTGACGTGTTTGCGGGTCTGCCGCTCTACTTCGCTTTGAAGCGAAAGGGCATGACGGTCTACCTTGCCAACTGGACATTTTCGGATATGGCCGCGGATACACGTGGACCAAGACAACTGGCGGAGCACCTGTTCGTCGTCACCGCCGATTCGACAGGAGCATATTATTTCCCTGAGAAGTATCTTTGCCAGTGGTTTCACACGAAGAAAGAGCACGTTCAACTGTACTGTTTCACACGCTGTGGAACGAAGCCGCTAACAGATTGCTATCAGGTCCTCGTCGAAACGCTCAAGCTGGATACGATTATCCTCGTAGATGGTGGCACGGATAGTTTATTGAGAGGAGACGAAGATGACTTGGGAACGCCTGAAGAGGACATGACAAGCATCGCAGCGGTCGATCAATTGAGTGTGCCTACAAAAATTCTTGCTAATCTCGGATTTGGCATCGATTCGTATCATGGCGTTTGTCATGCCCACGTTCTCTCTATGATTGCAGAACAAACACGGAAGGGTGGCTTCCTGGGCGCATTCTCTCTGATTGCATCCATGGAAGAAGCAGTGCTACTCAAAAGTGCGGCGAGATTCGTTTTCAATCGCATGCCCGAGGGAACGAGCATCGTCGTCAGTTCGATCGTGTCGGCGATCGATGGCGAGTT
>CAYTDR010000787.1:0-4275 GCA_964436185.1 uncultured Candidatus Obscuribacterales bacterium
TGTCCCTGAATTTTGCCGCACCGGTCACAGATCGCTCTTTGCTATGAGGAAAGAATGCGGACGCTTGACTGCCACTATTGGGCAGTATCGTGATGGGTCGCCTGTTGGCCGCGTCCCTGGTTGGCTCTATCAGGTATGTCGACTGATTGCCGCCACTTGGAGAAACTGATTTCAGCCGCACCACTGACGATACCTTAGTGCTCTCGGCATCCGCGACAGAATCAAAAAACGTGATCAGCGAGTTCACCTTTTTGATCTCTTCCGGATCTGTGGTAGAGGAGAGCCGGTCATCGAGTAAGTACCTGAGTGTTTTCACGTTGATATCATGTGAAAGGTTCTTGTCCCAGAGTAAATCGTCCAGATACTGAAATTCTTTTTCGCTCAATTGTTTTGACTTCAAAGGCGTACTTTCAATCGCATCTGGCTTCTGCACCGAGTTCGAAGATGCAGCCCTTCCCATTTCCTCAGCTTGCGGCGATCCTTTGTCCGTCGAAAATGCCGGCTCCAGTACCGAAGATGTATTGCCACCATTTTGCTGGCTGAATTCGGACAGCTTGTGATACGCCTGGCAAGTAGTTCGCGAACCTTCAGGCAACTTTGTATCCGCATCATATCTATGAGCAAGATCCATGTAGAGTTCGATCGTTGCGGAATCCAACCCGGATCGGTCAAGCTTGTGAACACTTATCTCAAGGGCAATCGCCATCACATTCGCTAATCGAGGATCGTATTTTTCTGGGAATGCCGCCTCTATGCCTGCCACGTCGCACGCTTCTCGCCAGGACTGCTTGACGGTCTCGAGCAGAGGTCTCATGCGCTCGACATCGGCTAAACGAACAATTTCAGCAAAGTCAGCCTGAGCTGCGGCGTCGCGAGAGACCATCTCGTCAATAGTAATATTCTTCGCCGTAGTGTTTCTCATCCGTTCGGCTCGTGTCAGGTCGAGAAGCGCTTTGTGATGGGCGACAAGCGAATCATTCACCAGTGCGCGGGGGTCAAGCGAATCACTTATCTGGATCTCCATTTTTACGTCTTTGCAGGATACTGGTGAACCAGCCTTTCGCAAAAAGTTTCCCTTTCCGTCAATCGCTCCTGGTTGAAACTCCACTCCACTGGCGTCTCTGTATACGATTCTGATTTGACCAGGTGAGATGGAAGAATCTACTTTTATGCTACTAGTCCGTAGAACTGACTCCAGGTCGGCTGATTGCTTATCTGGGAAAGCGGACCTCAAGCTTGCCGAAAGCGCATCTCTCAACTGAGGAGACGATTTGATTGCTCCTTCGAGAAGCTTCCTCGCCTGTTCCACAACTCTAGCTGATTCCCGATCGGCTCCCTGATTGCGCTTGGCCTCCTGGTATTGCCTGTTGAAATCCGCAATTGATAAATCGGTGCCTTTGTCGAGCGAACCGTGTTTAATACAAAACTGCTTGGCGTATATACCTTTCGTAATCCGGTCCATGACGGACTCGGCTAGTACCTGGTCGATTAGCGGCGCCGGACGCTCGGATCGGAAGGCCGCCCGTTTCACCCCAGAGGATTGTTGATTAACGACGCCGGCAAGTTCCATCCAACTTACATCCGTTCTGGCTGGATCGGCGAGACCATCCCGTATCGCTGAAAGAAGGTGCTCCATCAAGATCTGTTCGTTGACAGTTATTGGTCTTCCGCCTTTTCCAAAAGTAAGTTTGCCTATGGTCTTATTCAAGTCTGTCTGAAGCTCGACGGGTAGACCCTTTATTGCTTCCAGCATGATATCATGGGTAGTACCAAGATTAAGAGTTCGCTGCTCTTTTGCATATTCAGCATTCTGGACAATTTTTCCTTTTTCATCAAGAAGCTTTCCTCCTGCATCTCGCTCGTAGATAACTCCTTTCACAAGGCGATCATTGCCTTCGGCCACGAGCATCTCCCGCCCCACCAGTCCAGATCGATCTTCCGTGCTCGATACCGCTGGTGGTGTAGCAGACTGGCGAAAGTGGGAGCCATTTTCTATCAGATACTCCTGAAGTGCTCTCGTCACTCGTGCCTTCAGATCCAGCTCCATCTCTATGTGTCGTCTGGCGTTTGGAATATTCCGGCGCTCGATCTCAACCAATCCCTCGATTGTTGCCGAGAGTTCCGGGCTCTGACCGGAGGTCGCTAGCTTGTCTGACTGCAATCGTGCCCTTTCCCCTCTGACGGAGCTGGCAAACAATTCTAGCTGTGCAACCCTCTGACCGGGGTCACCACTATCTACGAGAGCGGGTGGTCTCAGGCGCGACAGATCGAAGGCCTGCTCTCCTCGAAGCTCGATATACTTCTCGAGCCATTTAGCCAGCTCGCCTTCTTTTCCCTCAACGATATCGCCGGCTCTGCGACCAGGGTGATCCGCTTCCTTAACCACGAAGAACTCATGCAGGTTGTAACGCTGGTAGAAGTGCTTTTCCTTGAAGCGCTGAGTTACATCTAGAGGCAGCCATTTGCCTGTTTTCAAGTTAATAAGGACGAAGTCCATACCCGCTCCGTCAGCCACCGATTGGTTGCCCGCAGGCACCAGATGCCAGCCCATGTCCGCCAGTGTCTTGCCACCAGACATTCTCTGCGAGAGCATGACCTCGGAGAGTCCTTTGTAGAGCCAGCGCTCGCCTCGGTGTCCGCTAATCTCTCCGGGCAGAAACGGTTTTGAGTTGTTTATTGAGGCAATGCGCTCTCTGCTTTCTGCTGCCAAATCGGCAAGGTTGTCCAACGCCTCAGGAGCGAGGTTCTTTAGATGTTCACTAAATACGGTGCTATCTCGCCCCCCCGCCAACAGATTGTGAAAGGGCTGAGCGTTGACACCCGTAATCTTGCCTCCCGCAACGAGGCACGCAAGCTTATCCAGGCAGGCAGTGTCCAGATTCTTCAAGTGAAAGGCAAGCAGGGCTCTGTTTCGCCCAGTCTCCGGGTGAATGGTCTTGGCGAGCACAGAAGCCTGGTCGACTGACAAATCGTGTCTTTTGATCACATCTATAAGTTTGTCGCTCGTTGCTTGATCGATTTGACTGGTAAGGACATCGAGCTTCACGGAGCCACCCGGATCGAGCAGCTCTCTGAGAGCAGCCTTCTCTTTCTCCTCTACATTGACCGTTATGGGCTGCCAGCTCCTGGTGAATCCTTTCGACGAGAGAAGAACATTTGAGGACATTTCGGCAACTTTTTGCGAAGCTGCTTGTGGCTCTTGCAGGGAAACTTTTTCGTTCTCCGATTGCTTTTGTGATGTGCCATCGCCGGTGATGGTGGGCAAGAGTGGGAGAGCGGCTCCACCGTCTTTGGCTCTCTCTCCAAAGACCAAGCCCCCCTCTCGTCCCGTCTCCGCACTGGCGAAAAACGTCTCCTCACTTATATCGCTTCCTGAACTATCCATCGGCTCTCGCTTCTCTGATTCCTCGCCATCCGCAAGAGTAACAATCGAGCATGACGGAAGAATATGCGGTGCAATTGATCTACGATCAGAAACTCGTGTCGATAGAATAGATAGAACATCAATCCGATGCGAAATGTCATCCGAATTTTCCGGTCTCTCTAACGAATCGTTGAAAGAAGATCCATTATTGGTTTCCAATTGATCAAACGAATCGAGCATATTCCCTCCATAGGCTGAAGGGCACTCGGATCTGAACCAAATTTACAGATCAACATCAGCGCCGTCAGCAATTTTTCCATCTGCTAGAGATGATAGACAGCGTTTGAAAAAAACTTGAAACTACTTCCGACGATGACCGTCCGCCGTCTGCCAGTGATACCAAAGAGCACTAGATATGAATTTGAAGCTGAACAAAAGAGCCTGCCGCCCGTGATTCAACTGCGATCAATTCGAATAGTGACTTTGACAAAACCTCATCGCGTCGAGACTGACCTGATGAGATCGAGTGCTGTCAGACACTCGCTATACGCTTCTTGGGCACTCTGCATTTTGTAAAATTTGGATAATGCTACCAGCGGTGCCTTTGATCTGGAGAGGAGATTCGCGTGGTCTGATTGAATTGCCGTTCTCACCAGGGCGAGCCAGAGCCTGCCCAGCCCCGCTTTCTTGCGATCGACTTGTTGCAGACCCTTGACTAACTCGCTTGCATACTCCACATTTCCACTCGAAATCGAGACCCGGATCTCATCCTTGACCTTGTCGAAGTACTTTCTGTAAGTGCCCTCGACAAGCCGGTCGGCAGAGTCGGAGTGTGGAACTAGACTTTCGAAATCGGCGAAAAACTTCAACATTGTTATGTAGTTCTTGTGTTTGCAAAGAAGTGCCACCAT
>CAYTDR010000788.1:0-4258 GCA_964436185.1 uncultured Candidatus Obscuribacterales bacterium
ATCGACCGTGCGCAAAACCTGATCAACCAGATGGAGAAGAAGGGCGTGGCGTCGAAGATCCTCGATGGTCCGAGAATGCGGAACATTCCTATAGAAGAGGTGATGCAGCTCTCGCTTTTCACTCCAGCAGGCAAAGAAAACTAGGCACCGGCCGGGGTGACAAACACTCTGGCGGGATCGAGATAGTGCTTTCGGTTATAGTAGCTCTTGTCACGTGAAGCTTCGTTCGAACAAAGGTAGAGGGATATGAATTCGAGGAAAGTCGCTAGTTTATTGCTCGCCGGATCGATTTCCATCGGCGGCGCACTCTTACCGGCACCGGCAGAAAGCCAATCCACTGAAAATCGCAGCGTTAGTGTGGCTTTCGCGGCTGCGACCGACGCGCAATCTCGGACAGCTGCAAGAGAGCTGTCAACGGAATTGAGCGACGATACCAAGGTTTCGTTTGACAATCGATCGAAACTGCTTGCCGAAGCGAACACAGAAACGAATGCATCTGATGTCACCATTAGCGATACTACGGAATCGCGCACCAGTGATAACACCAGAAGTGATGGCTCGTCATCCCGAATTGCAGCAGTCGAAGAGAGCCAAACCAACACGGCTGACGGCGAAAAAACCGCAAGCGATGAGGCGGTTCAAAAAGATGAGGCCCCGATAGCCGGCCAGTCGTTGCCACCACGAGTCGATCTCGGTCTCGATAGCAAGACACTGAAAGCCGCCAATCAAGGAGACTGGAAAACAGTCGCTCAAAAACTGGAGAAGCTGACCGAAGGTAAGAAGGCCGCCTCGAAAGACAGAGCCTGGTTGGCGTTCACCTACATGTTTCTCGGTCGATGTGACGATCTGGAGACGATGTATCACAAACTGGAGGCGAGCGAACCTGGTATTCCCGCAGAAGGCAAAGGCTACTTCTCCATCATCAAGGCGTTCAACCAGGTCTGTACTGGTAAGCTTGACGAGGCTGACGCCACCTTATCGTCGCTCCCGCGCAGACACGTCAATGACGCCTTCGTCAGCTTCGCACTGGCAGCGGTGGCAGGCAAGAGAGGAAAAGCAGGCGCAGCATCGGAATATTGCAAGCGTTCCGTCGCACTCGATCCCCGTTTTGCCTGGGGCTGGCGAACTCTCGGATACTTGCAGTTGAGATGGTTGAATCTGACCGGCGACGCAGAGAACTCATTTGAGAAAGCGCTCGCTATCGAACCCAATCAATCAGAGGTTCGCGAGATGCTGATCAACTCCTACATCTCACACAATGATTTCGACAAAGCCATCGACGTTGCCAAAGCCGGAATCAAGACAGCCAGCCAGGATGCAAACAGCTATAACCGTCTGGCACAGATTTATTTGCAACAGTGGAGATTGCGAGAAGCGCTAACCGAGCTGGAAAGTTCAATCAAAGTGGACCCAACCAACGCCAACTATTATCGGAGCCGCTCTTCAATTAAACGCTACCAAGGCGATGTTGCTGGTGCGGTAACGGACCAGGAAAAGGCTGTGGAGCTCTCCAAAGACAAGGGGTTCGAGCTTATCGAGCTGGCATCGCTGCAAGCTGACGCAGGCCAAGTCGACAAGGCAGTCACTAACCTGGAGAAAGCAATCGCCATCCAGCCGGACAACAGAACCGCGCATGAACGTCTGGCAGCGGTTTTCACGCAGCTGCGCCGCTGGGACGACTTGCTCAAAGAATACAAACGAATCATCGAGTTGAACCCCAAAGATGCCAAACTGCGCCTGCAACTGGCTGAAACTCTGCATACATTGGCAAGCGACGACGAGGCGATTATTGAGTTCCTCGCGGCAGCCGATCTCGATCAAGCAAACCCTGAGCCGGTGCGCCGAGTTGGTTCGCTGTACGTTCATCAGAAAAATTACCCCAAGGCCGTAGAAGCCTATAAGAAGGCACTGAGCATCAATGCTAATTCGGTGCAAACCCTTGTCGCCCTCGGCTATTGCTATGCGCAAACCGAAGAATATTTGAAGGCAGAGGCAGCATTCGTAACCGCTCTGGCTCTCGAGCAACTTACCGGACAACGTCCCGGTGATCCGAACTACGAGGATATTTTGAGATCGCTCGCCTCCTTGCTCCTTGTTGAGGGTCGGTACGGTGACGCCACGTCACAGTTCCAGACTCTGTACGGAGTGACGGCAAAGTCTGACAAGGCATCGGGTGATAACTTCCTGCTCAGCCAGGCGAGATTCCTCAGCACCAGGTCGCCCGAAGCAGCCCAGAAGCTGATCGCAGCCTTCAAGGAGCTGCCGGAAGAGAACAAGCCATCGGCTCGCTATATGCTCGTTCAAACTCTCCTCAAAGGAAATCAGGTGGAACTGGCCAAAGCAGAGTTGGCGTCCCTTCCGGACACAGACAGTGCAGACATCGACCCGCGTTGGATGATCTTGCAAGCCCGTTCAAAGCGTCTTTCCGGAGACAATGACGGAGCCCTTACAATCATCAACAGCGCCTCCGAGAAAGCAGAGAGTCAGAATGACGACAAGAACATTCTCCTTGCTGAGCTCCTGGTAGAGAAAGCGCGAACCTTGCTTGCCAAAGGAGATCTCGATGCTGCTGCCACAACGGCCGACAAGGCGCTGAAGACGTACGACAAGGTATTTGCATCATATTTGGTGCTTGGAGAAGTGGGACTGAAGAAGAAGAATTTCGATCAAGCTGCTGAGTTCGCGAGCAAAGCGCTCTCGAAAAACCCTTATTTCACCGACGCCTACCTTCTGGCTGGCGACGCGTTAATGCGTTTGAACAAACCGAAAGAAGCACTCGACCACTACAAGAAAGCGACAGAGATCTATCCTTCCTTGCTGCGTGCACACAAGTCTCTTTTGGCCAGCTACAAAGCGCTTGCTCTCACTGACGAGGCAAAAAAGGAAGAGGAGCAGATTGCAAACATGGAAAAGGTTCAATAAACCCCCAAAAGGATAGTTCTTGGCTCCCACCCCTGAAGGATCTGGACAAAATGAGTCTCGGCAACTTCGAGAACTCTTCATTCTGCTCGGCATAGCATTGGTCCTGGTGGCCATAAGCACTGTTGTTGTGGTGCGAGTATTGAACCAGACAGATGCACCGGTGGAGACCGTGCGAAAAATTCACATCGCAGGAGCCCAGGGCTCCAATGCGGAAGAAAAGGAATTGGAATCAGACCTGATGGTGAAACAACAGGTGGAAAAGAACATCAACGCCACCGCCATCAAATTCGACTACTATGACATGACGAACAAAGCGCTTGTTTATCTTAGACCGATGAGCAAGTTGACCGAGCTGAGCCTCTCATCGACAAAAATTTCGAACAATGGTCTCTTGCATCTGACCGAACTGCCTCTCAAAAGTTTGAGCCTCAACGAAACTCGCGTGACCGACAACGGAATGAAATATGTCGGACAGATCACGACCCTGGAACTTCTGGATCTTAGCGCGACGCATATCACCGATCGTGGTCTAATCAAGTTGCGCCCGCTTGTCGAGCTGATAGACTTCCATATCAATAATACAAGTATCACCGATATTGGTATCAAAGAGTTATCCGAGCACCATCCAAAACTTTGGAAGTTGATGGCCGAAAGCACGTTAATAACTGACAAATCAATGAAGTATCTGGCATCGCTACCCAGCTTGGAATGCATTGATGCTGGTGGCACTGAAGTGACAGTAGATGGACTGGAATGCTTTCGTGGACATAAGCGTTTGGCTGATCTAGGTTTGAATCAAACCAAGATTTCGGATAAGGATATCGAACGACTCTGTGAAATTCTGCCCAACCTGAACAGGTTGAAACTGAATGGAACCGCGGTCACTGACAAAGGACTCAACAGGTTAGCTGAACTGAAATCACTCACGGTTCTGCTCATGGTGCATTGCAAAGTCTCAGAGGAAGCGGCGCAGAACTTTCACAGGAAGAGACCGAAATGCGCACTTGCGATCCGTTGAATCGAGCGGCGCGATAGACTAGATGCGGGTAGCCGAACCACTTGTAGGACAATATTCTGGCCTACAACGGCAACGGAAACGGAAACGTCCGAGTTTCGTCAGACAGTCTTAGCATCAGGGAAGTGCCGCACGGTCCGATAAGATGTCGTTCGCATGCCGGCGAACTGGAACTAGCGTTGCGACTCGTCCGCCTCTTCTGCGTCGATGTTTGTTGCAACCGGCTGTTTGTCGTGCACGGAGCGATCCTTTTCTTCTGCTGTATTGATCGGCTCCAACACTACTGCCGTTCCATAGCAGACCACTTCAGTGGCGACGTTG
>CAYTDR010000789.1:0-4257 GCA_964436185.1 uncultured Candidatus Obscuribacterales bacterium
TGAAAGAACTGGCAGACCATTCATACCTCCGCTCTGTCAGGCTCGACACTGCTCCGATGACGGGTACGGGACTTAAGTACCTGTATCCGCTTGAAATAGAGGAACTGAAACTGTCGGGCACCAACTTGAACGAAGAAGGAATGAAAGCTCTGTCCGGCCTGAAACATCTGAAAGACCTAAATCTGGCTCATTGCGCCGGTATCACCAACAATGGTCTCAAATCAATAGTGAATCTTAACCAGCTATGGCGGCTCGTTCTCAAGGAGACTCCGATAGACGATCATTGCCTGAAAACAGTTAGCACCATGAGAAGTTTGACCCACCTGGACATAAGCGTTACTCCCCAGATCACGACAAAGGGACTGGCATATCTCTCCAAAATGCCGAAGCTAAAATCATTGCATATCGGTGGTGATGCAACGACTGTATCTATCTTCGATGCCCTGAGCAAATTTCCGCAGTTGACTGAAGTAATAATCGACCAGCTCGATAACCATGACGTGTTAGCTGACGGACTGCGGTCACTTTCTAGAGTGAAAACTTTAGAGCGAGTAGAACTTACTAAGATGCGTGTGCCGAATGATTTGGGAGTGCTGTTGCTTCCCCTCAAGAAACGCTTTGGACTTATTCTGGTCGATGTGACACTGACAAAAGAAGCGCTCGAGTCTCTTGCTCAGACTGACAAGTTGGAGGAGCTAACAATCACTGAGTCGGTCGTTTCATGCAGCGATTTGAGGGGCCTATGCAAGCTGAAACAGTTAGGCGCGCTCCGCATTAGCGCCATGGAAAGCGTTGAAAGTCCAGACGAATTCGAACAGACCGTCAAACTGATCAAAGCATCGATTCCCAAGTGCAGGCTATTCGTGAGCGAGTGATTTTCGGACCGCCGAAAAGCAAGACTGAGGAAGACGAGTAAATCAACTCGGACCTCTTCTGCCGAAGTCAATCGGTTTTATTGCTCGCTGCTCGCCGTTGCTATTAAGGAACCAGATCTGGTGCGTCTTCCGCTGCCGGAAGATTCATTTGATTTACATCTGTCGGCGCCACTTCGATTGGTCCACGCAGCACCGGCAGTGGTGCAGTATGTTTTTCGACTGTAGTGGTGCGTTCTTCTATCTGAACTTCGGTACCCGGAGTTGGTGCATCAGCCCCGTCTTTTCGAATAGTTCTAATTGTAGTGGTCGTAGTTGTGGTAGTTACAGTCGGAGCACTGGTGGGGACACCGGAGTTCATGGCGCTATGTGGTTGCAGGAAGGTCGACGGCTCTGATTCCGGTTCGTTCTTCCAATCCGCGGACTGTCTCTCGAGCTCGCCCAGCTTCATGGCCAGAGCTTCTACTCGCATTTTGTCCTTTCTGGCTATGAAACCCGGCCAGTTGAAGTTGACCGGATCTGTGTGATCGCCCTGCTGTGCATATCGATGTGTGATCACATTATCGCTGCTAACGTTGTAGCGTTCCTGCAGATAGTTGACGAGCTGAATCACCGCATGAACCTGCGCTTCCGGATAGTCTTGCCCACCGTTGTGATTCATCTCGATGCCGATTGTGTTGTCGTTATTGATTCCTGGCAAGGTTTTGAAGATGTTGATGTGCACCGTGGCCAGTTCCGGATCAACGGACTGGTAGATCGTGCCGTCGCGATCAACTACATATTGGGCACCGGGGTGTCTTCTGCCCATCGAGCTCCAGCTCTCGATGATACGAACGCCGGAGATGCCGTAACGACCTGGTTCCGTCGAGTGCATGATGATGTATTTGACCGGCTCCCGGCGCCAATAAATACCCCCCTTCATTGGATGGAATTTGACGATTCCGGCGCGCACCAGTGTTCTCGGTGGATATTTGTCGGCCGCACCACGGACGAAGGCACGAGTGACCTCCGCCGCCTGTTCTGGTGGCAGCGGGCTTTCGTCAAACTTCGGCGCGCTCATCATGAACATTTCGAACGGATAAGCGTATCTCGGGCGTCTGGCGGTCGCGTGATGGTGGTGATGATGCCCCTTCGCTTTGTGCGCCTTTGCCTGATGTTTGCTTCCACGCTTGCTGCTGCGCTCCTTGCTACGAGAGCTGCCTCTAGAGCGGTGCGAATGCGAACTTGAGTGTGAGTGCGAAGCCCGCTTGTGCGACGATTTAGTGGAACGTTTTGCTCTAGCGCTGCCAGGCGCTTCCGTCACGCCCATAGACACGGTCAAGACGACTATTACCAGCAGAAACCGGATGATTCTCCGCAGAGCGAGAAAATAATTCAATTATGATGCCTCGAAATTGTGGACCCCAGCGAACTTCTTGCCCGAAGCTCGACGACAAACACCAATTTGATAAGGCCTATTGTATAAGTTTGCTGTCATAAATTCACATGATCCCTAATGGGATATCGGAGATATGTATTAGCGATGCCCGTTGCCGGCACTTCGCTATGTTTTCAATAGATAAGTTTCCTCAATAAGGCTTCGCCTCTTGATCTCATAGATTTGCAAGTATTTAGATTGCAATCCGGTCTCAGTCAATCCATCCGCCGCCCAGAACGTAAGTGTCCGAGCAGTCATAAATGCCGAGAACTTGACCAGGCGTGATCGCCGGCTCAGGCATTTCGAACTCGACGCGCACGCGATCTTTACCTAACGGGAATATTCTCGCTTTCTGGGTTTTGCTGTTGTAGCGAATCTTGGCGAGGGCATCGAACGGTCCATCCGGCGGATCGATCAACCAGTTCATCTCGCTTGCGGTGAACTCTGTTCGCAATAGTGCTTCCTTCGGTCCTGCATAGACGATGTTCATATCAGGGTCGATGGAAGTTACGTACAGCGGCTCGGAATGAGCCACTCCCAGACCTTTGCGCTGACCGATGGTGAAGTTGTGGGTTCCCTTATGCTCGCCAAGAAGGTCTCCGTTCGACACATGCAAGATGGCGCCCGGTCTCTCCGGAATAAACTCGGCAAGATACTTCTGCGGTGTGGTGCCAAATGGAATGAAGCACAGATCCTGGCTATCGGGTCTGTTTGCCGATACGAGATTTCCTTCGTTGGCCAGAGCGCGGATCTCCTCTTTCGTGTACTCGCCAAGAGGCAGAAGCGTGGCGTCGAGCTGCTCGCGAGTCAGACCCCAGAGCACATAAGACTGATCCTTCTTCGGATCCTGTGCCCTTGCCAGACGTTTCCCCTGTTCTGTGTCCACTATGCGCGCATAATGTCCGGTAGCTATGAAATCAGCCTTGAGATGCTTGCGACCGTAGTTCATCAACGCGCCCCACTTGATAAGCGTGTTGCACAGTGAGCATGGCAAGGGCGTTCTAGCCCTCTGGTAGGACTGATGGAACTGATCGATGATCTGGCTCTTGAACAACTCTCTAAGATCGACGGCGTGATGATCGATCTCCAACTGCTCGCAGACACGGGCAGCGTCAATCATGCCTGTATCGCAGCAACGACTGCCGGATTTGATCAACCAACCGGTCACTCCAACAACGTCATAGCCTTCTCGTTGTAGAAGCAAGGCCGTAGCGCTCGAGTCCACACCACCACTCATACAGACAGCGACTCGCACTTTGCCTTCTGGCACTGCCCTGGTCTCTCTGGCTGCTGCTGTTCGGCAGACTGCTTCTACTTCCTCATGGCCGGGAAGCTCTTCGTTGATTTTTCGGTTGATATCGAAATCGATCATGTCATGGCACTCCGCTGGGTTCGTCCGTTCAGGCTTTCAGCGCAGCGCTGAACGAAAAAACTGTCTATATCGACCACGGTCCGGCCAAAAACTGCGGTCAAACATTGATTTTACAATGATGATGGGACCTTTTGACAACTGTGGGGTGCCTGTTAGATGAAGAACTACACAATTAAATCTCATAGAGGCATTAGAACCATCAAAAATAACTCGAGCAAGTTCGATCTCAGACCTCGACTACGGTTCAAGCCAGAAGGCATTTTAATTAGCACTCTGTCACCAGATACGGTGCGTAACCTCAGGTGTGTCTGCGCCAGATCTTTAAGGATATGGGAGTCGCTGTTCTCGATTATTGCGAGAGCGCTTTCAAACGTTTTTGCGCTCGAGCTATATTCATGCCTTTCGGTGCTTGTTTGAGATAAGCCTTATACTCTCGTCTAGCATCATCAGAGCGGTTGAGCTTCTCGAGTACTATGGCTCTATTGAAATGAATGACGGGATACTGACCCATCGATTGTGAAAGAGCGATGCGATAGGCGTCATCAGCCTTCTTCAGGTCGCCTTTGCGCTTGAGGAGGATTACGTAGATATTGTGG
>CAYTDR010000790.1:0-4251 GCA_964436185.1 uncultured Candidatus Obscuribacterales bacterium
ACAACCGAAGTCAGCCCTCCAGACGAGCGTAGCGAGGAGAGCTCCCCCCCTTACGAAGGGTACTGATATACTTGACTCACCACGGCTCGGATGATATAATTCGGGCATGAACACCACATCACAACTCCCGACCACTCTGATCGAAGCCGTCAAATACTTCTCAGACATCAACGTCTGCAACGAGTACATGATCTCGATAAAGTGGCCAGACGGCAAGATCGTCTGTCCCGCGTGTGGTGGCGAACGGATCGGCCGCATCAATCGCTCCAACGGCGTGAAGATGCTGCGATGCAACACGAAACCCTGCCGCAAGCAGTTCAGCGCCAAGATCGGGACCATTTTTGAGGATTCACCCCTCGGGCTCGACAAGTGGTTCGTCGGCGTCTGGTGCATCACGAACGCCAAGAACGGAATAAGCAGTCACGAGCTAGGCCGCGCTATCGGCGTCACCCAGAAAACCGCTTGGTTCATGCTGCATCGGATAAGGCTCGCCATGCGGGCCAAGTCCTTTCAGATGATAAAGGGTCACGTCGAAACCGACGAGACGTTCATCGGCGGTAAGGCTCGCAACATACACAAGGCGCGCCGTAAGGCGTTGATCAAAGGTCGTGGGACCGTCGGCAAGGTCGTCGTCCACGGCATGATTGAGCGCGGGGGCAAGGTCCGCGCTCGCGTGGTCAAGAATCAAAAGACCGCAACACTTCAGGCGGAAGTCAGAGCACATGTTGAACCAGGTTCGACCGTCTACAGTGACGCGCTGGCTTCCTATACCGGGCTGTCAGACAAATACGTCCACGAAGTCATCGACCACGCGGTTGAATACGTTCGCGGCAACGTCCACACGAACAGCATGGAGAACTTCTGGTGCATCCTGAAGCGGGCGTTGATGGGGACTTACACCCATGTTGCTCCCGAGCATCTGGACCGATACCTAGACGAGCAGATCAACAGATTCAACAACAGGAAGATCGGCGACCAGAAGCGATTCGTCGAATCGATGGCAGGCGTGATCGGACGGCGGTTGACGTGGGCTGAACTGACAGCCAAAGAGGAAGATGATGACTTCAACTTGGATTTGAGCTAGAGGCAGTGCAACAATCCCGACAATCTCTCAGTTGCCTGCAATGGCACCATCGGGACGCAGCACGCTGATCATGATTGGGTAGTTTTGACGACAAATCCACTCTTCTGTTCCTGCTGCCCGCAACCGTGCCTCAAATAAGATAGTGCCGCTTTGACCGCCGAATTCCGGTAGTCCGCTCATTTCCAAAACGAGACGAGACGCAGGCTTCTCGTCTTCAAACACTACGGGAAGCAGGGCAAGTTCTAGTTCAGTTCCGTCCGACCGAATAAGCACCACCTGCGACTCAAAGTCTGTTGCATCATTATCGATCCTGCTCCATGCCATCGTCACAACAATGTGCAAGGATCTCATTGCACGTACCGATGAAGGTGTGCCGACCGGCGAAACAGTGACTCTTTCAATGATGTTAAATATGCTGAATCGCGAAGTGCGCTTATCCTCCGCAGCGGACTCAGAACAAATGATATAAAGCGGTCTTGGCATTTACTTTACAGGCTTACTGAGCAATGAGTTCTTGAGGCGCTTCAGGTAATGTCAGATACGTGGATCGCGTAACCGTGTGTGGTATCTCCCGCTGAGATTCCCACTGTGACACCAAACCTTGGATGTACAGTCGGGCCTCAGAGAAGTCTCTGAAATACTCCTTTTCCAGCATCTCAAATCCGAATGAAACCGTGATTTCGTATGCTCCTTGTGGACTACCCTCTGGCACCCATCCTGCTGCGATCAGAACTCCCGACGGGAATTCAATCTCCAGCATATCTTGGCCGAGTTCTGCGACATTCTTAGTCCAATATAATGATCCGCTCACCGTTGCATGAGCAAACTGGCTAACAGTAGGCTTGAAAGTCTTCATACAGTTACCCCCATAGCACGGAGAGCTTTCTTGGATATCGGCCTTCCGTGAATGGCACCGCCGCTAAGATTCCATTCCGCGAAAACATAATCCGTTTCTTGGCCGCAACACACTCCAACAACCCTGTAAACGTTAAGGTAAAACGTCCATTTGGTTTCACCCATGCAGATCGGAGTTCCGTCGTTCACACATCGCACTTCAAGCTCCTCGACGTCTTCGTCGGAGCCAAAGCCGTAAGGGTTGTATTGAGCATGTGACTCATGTGCGGCACTCCACTTGAGCACCAACCCACTATCCCAGTCGCGAGTAGTTGCCTTGCGATGCTTTGGATATCTTTCCCAGTTCTGCGGCCAATTCGGTCGTTCCATGCTTCATGTACCTGGGCATGGAAATTCTATGCCACAATATCGTCATTGCATGATACCGTGGAACACACACGCAACGCAATCCCTGATGATTGGTCGTAACACATATCGGAGTCGGCACTTATGGCTACGTGCAATCTGGATGGCATTTTGCTGTGCAGGCCAGACAGTTCGTAAGGGAATACTCACTGCCGACGCTTCGCGACAGAATGGCCACATGGCTGGAACAGCGGGCGCCAGCTTGGCAGAGTATAATAGCTTGCCGATTGTTACGTTGTCCGTATTGCGTCTTGACGCTTTCCAGTGCGGTGCCCGATAATTGATTTATGATCCAAGCCATTCTCCCGCAAGAGCCTGTGCCGCAGTTCCTCGGGGTTGGACTCTATACCCCAGAAGAAGCCGCTCTTTATGCGCGCGTGCGGACCCAGACCGTTACTCGCTGGATTTTCGGCGCTGGTGGTGAGCCTGTGTTTGAGCCACAGGTTGCGAAGTCCGAACGGTTGGTGAGTTTCTTGGATTTGGTTCAGACGATGGCGATTCGCGCCATTCGCATCACCAAGCTGGTTCCGCTGCAAAAGATTCGTGAAGCGGTTCACATGGCTCAGGAAGAATTCAACGTCTCCCACCCGCTCGCCCGTCCACACAAAATCTTTCTGTTCGGGGACGATGTCATTATTAACGTTGGAGACGCAGAGAGCAAAAAGCTGATCCAACTTACCGGCCGAAACAAGCGCAATTACGTTATGGCGCCCGTAGCAGAGTTGTTCATGCGGGATATCTATTTCGAGAATGCAACTGCCCGCTGGTACACGCCGTTGACGGACGGAGACTTAGAGGTTCGCCTTGATCCACAGCTAAGGTTCGGCGAGCCGATGATCAAATCCTGTGGCTACACCACCAGGGCGCTCTGGGACGCATATCGCGCAGAGGGCGGAATCGAAGCGGCTGCCAAAGCGTATGGTGTTGATATTAAGGAAGTCGAACTGGCCTGTCGTTTCTATGATCAAATACTTCCCAAGTCTGCTGCGTGACTGAAGCAATCCGCCTACTCTTCGACGAGTGTGTTTCCAAGCCAGCGATGGTCGGACTGGTGGAGTTTCTAAAGCTTAGCCCGCACTCGGTTGAGGCGAAACACGTCACTGATTTTCAGTTCAACGGCATTCACGACGAGATTTGGATTCCACAGATCGCAGCAGATGGCTACATCGTCATCACAGCCGATGCGGGAAAAGGCGGAACCGGCAAGGGAGAAAAGCTTCCCCGCGTGTGTGTCGTCCACAAGGTGACCCATCTCATTTTCTCGACGAACGTGCATCGAAAGAAGACATTCGAGAAGACAACGATTCTCATCCAAGTAATTGACGAGATTGTGAAACTTGCGTGCGAACCAAAGGGCTCGCGATTCCAGCTACGGCTAACGACCGCTGGCAATCCGACGATCTGTAAAATCGAGTCTCCGTTGCAATCCGCAGTGGCGAGCGGCGATTCTAATGATAGCGAGAAGTGACCATGCCAAAGCAACCACCAGACCCCGCGCAGATACCCGAGTTCGACCGCGTAATGCGGGGACTGGTCGCCGTGCCGAAGGAAGAAGTCGAGAAAGCCGAAGCGAAGCGGCTGGCGAAGAAGAAGACCGCCAGCAAGCCGAAGTCCAAGTGATGAGAATACAAAGATCGCCCGAGTGGTGGGCTGCGGTCAATTCTCTGTGGTGTGTTGCCGCTGGCACCATCCTTGCGATCAAAGCGGAGCGATACGCGGTTATTGGATCGGTTATCGCCGCGTTGTCAGTCGTCTTTGCCGGATATTTCATCTACCGTGAATCGACACGAAGCAACCCGCCTGAATGAATGCTCACTGCCTCAACCTGCTGGTGAGTCAAGTATATCAGTACCTTACGAAGGGGGGGCAGGGGGGGTACGGAAGTCTGGCGACCCGCCGCGCCACAA
>CAYTDR010000791.1:0-4244 GCA_964436185.1 uncultured Candidatus Obscuribacterales bacterium
ATCTCACCGGACAGGTGACAAATAATCAGTACAACGAAGAAGTCGACTCGTACAGAGACAATGTTCAATCCAGATTGACCCGTGGTCGAGCTAACGGAAAACTGTCACCGCCTGAATACAGTCGGCTCAACGCCGAGTATCAGCAGTTCGACAGGCTCTACAGGCAGTACGGTTCCAGGGGAATCAACTCATGGGAGCGCAATGCGTTGATGAGTATGCTGACTCGACTGGATAAGGATTTATTCGCCCAATTACGGGATAGAGATCAAACTCATTTTGGTAATTGGAATCCTAACAGCATGAGTTGGAACAACACTTGGTGGCGTTCTGGCAACAACAATAACAAGCCAGGAAAGGATTGGAACGATCGAGATCGCCAGATTGGTAAGGACTGGAACGATAGAAATCGTCCAGGCAACCAGACCGACAATCGACCAGGTAATCAAAACGGCAACCGACCCGGTACTTGGAACGACAACCGACCCGGCAACCGAGACGACAACCGACCCGGTACTTGGAACGACAACCGACCCGGCAACCAGAACGACAACCGACCTGGCAATCGGGATGATAACAGACCCGGCTGGAACGAAAATCGTTCCGGGAACAATCCAAACGATCGGAACAAAGACGATGACAGATCCAAATGGGATGCTAAACGCGATCCAGATCGTCAACAACAACTGGATGCTGCGAAGCAGGAGGCTGCCCGACTCGAGACCGAAAAGCAAGATGCAGTGCGGAAAGAGTTAGAGCGGCAGCAAGCTCAAAAGGAACGTGAGGCGAGAAAAGATGCCAAACGCGCGGCAGAGGAAGAGGCTCTCAGGCAGCAGGAAGCCGCAAAGCAGCCTGCAAAAGAACCTGCAAAAGATGCAGTTCGTAGTGATCGGGACGATGCCGGCAAAAACGCAGATCAGAATGATAACCGCAAAGAGTGGCGCAATCGAGATCGAGACAACAATAACAACATCAACAACGATCGCAATAACAACGACGGGAATCGAAGAGGCCGCAAAGACAGAGACAACCAAAACTAGTCCGCAGAATCTCACCTGAAATCTCGAAAAGGAGCTCGGTCGGCGGACCCGAGTCCAGCCTGCCCAGTTTTGTATGGAGAGAAGAGTCGGTTCTCTCCATCTCCCATCTTGAGCAACTCAAGTCATCCAGGGTAAAAAGGTGATGCATGCATCGTCTGCATGGACTCGCAGGTACGTGCGTCGTAATAGAAGTGAAAATCGATGAAGTCTTGCTTCTATTGCTTTTTCTTGATGGTATGACTGAAGTAATGAATATGTCCCATTCCGAACGCAAAGCGAAGCGGTTTCGGGATTGGGTTTAGGATGCCGAACGTGACTATCGTGTCACTATTTTCGTTGCGTGTTCGCCAGAATTCCTTTAGGGTGACGTTCCAGCTTAGTCCTGCTACTACCACAGCCTCTAGACCAGTGATGTTGCGGAGCGACAGTATCCCTTTGTCCTCCAATAAGTCCATGGAGATGCGCCCTATCTGCACTTCTTTGAGTTTGAACGGCATGCTCTTGCCGCCGCCGACACCAACATGGAGAGTCGCGTCTTCCTGACCGTCACGAACTACCTCAATGTGATTACCTGTAACCTGAACAGCCTTGAATCCTGAAATTACTTGCCCGAGCTTCTCGCAGTACTTGTCAGAGTCTTGTTGCGCTTTCTAAAAAAAACGAAGCATATTGCTACCAAGTTTGGTGCTTGCATCGAGCTCCAAGGCTTCCTCATCTTGTCGAAGAAACTCAAATTTGTTCTCTAACTTTGTTATTTTCACAACCCCTTTGAGAAGGCTACAAGTTTCCTCATTGTTGGGTCTGCCGGAAATAGCTTCCAGAACTCTGAGGAAGGTTTCGTTGCCGTCGGAAAGAGTCGTTTTCCATTGCGGTTGATGAGCGCTTACCTCTATCGTGTCGAGTTTGGATGGTGTATTTGCGTTTATGTCGACTGGTGTAGGACTGGCGGGTTTAGTATCAGCCTGGTTATCGCTGAGTGGAGGTGGGCTGTCTGCTTTGTCAGCAGTGACACTGTCTGTTCTGTTAGTACCCGCACTATCTGTAGTGCCATCTTCGAGTTTCTTTGGAGTCGCCGCATCGAGTTGTGTAGCCTTTGAAACCGCTGCTTGTCGACTCGGTTTTGCAGAACCGTCGCCAATCTGAAAAGCAGTGCTAGAGCTGGTATTCGATGAGGAGGTGGTGATAGTCGATTGATTAGTGACTGTATTACCGGGAGGCGCTGGAGAATTGGACCGAGAGTCCGGATATACAGAAATCGTCTGTGCAAACGCGCTCGTTGGTGAAATTCCAAGAAGAACAACGGACAACCAAACAAGACTTCTGTTAGTGCGATAGATTTTCGTGCTTGTGTGGTACGTCCGGCTCATTACAAGTCTCATACAGGACTAAATATAAATGACTAAGAAACCTTTATCGAGTGATCAAGAGGTCTTGAACTTAGTATACGTCATTAACTACGAGTACATTACTTCTCTGTGATTTTAGAAACTCTTGCTACACTTTGGAACCAGAATTGTTATTGCTCAACAAATATTTTCTGTGTAGTGACCAATAAGGGTTTCATTTCTAGAAAGCTGGAATCGATAACAGGCTGGGAATCGCCAGAATTAACGCGTGATGAGATTGAATGCGTTTAAGCAGGGGCATATAATCGCACGACTGTTTGCCCCCGACCGGAGAATAATAATGAGAAAAGCCCTTTGGAGTCTTTCGTTGGCTAGTGCGGCAGCTACTGCGGCAGTAGTTGGCGCGTTTGTCTGGCCTTCGCATGCATACAATATTTCACTAAATAATGAAGCAAGTGATCTATTGCATGGAAAGGTCAATAGCCCCTCGACTGCTCAAAGTTTCGGTTTGGTTAACCAAGACAGTACGCTAATTGCGGGAAGAGGAAAGGCGCCGCAACCACCAGCTCCAGCGCCTCGAGGATTGCTAGGCGGAGCCGGCACAACAAAATTGCTGGTACAAAACGGGAATCAGCCTCCCGTGAATGTTTACATCACCTTGCCAGCATCATCCGGACTAGGTGGACCTACCAATGTTAATCAGCTGATCGTAACAACAAATCCTAACGGACCAACTATTCCGATTACCGCCACTAACGCCCAACAAGGATTTTTTGTTCTCCCCACAAACACCACTGTAAATATCACGACAACAGCCAATTCGATACAGACATTTGATGGAATGAACATCGCTTTCCTTGCTCCTCCTCAATGTCCGAACGGCTCCTTCCCTAACGGAGTCAACCAAGCTGAAGCAACGCTAAATCCGCCACAGAACGGACAGCAAGAGACAGTGGATATCAGCGCTAACACCGGCGCCAATTCACAGATTGAAGTAAAGTTCAGACCTGATAAGGGCAACAAATGGAACAACGGCGCCGGCGGTGATGTCGACGTCGAAGAGATTATCAATTCCTGGGTTGACGTTGCCGGTGCCAGGGACAATAACTGCAACAGGTCAGGCGTGTTCGCGTACCAGCTCACTACCTGTACTGGTGGTGCGTTAGCTTGCTCTCCTCCAGGACCGTTCTGTTCAACAACTACCGAACTGTGCAACATTCAGCGTGCAAAAAATGCAATTGGCTTCGGTGGTCAGGTAACAGTGATCTTCAGAGGACCTATCTCTCCTCCATAACGAGAAAACTGCAAAACGTTTGCTCGAATCGATCCCTCGTTGGTCTGCTGCCTCTGGCAGCAGACCGATGCTTTTAGAAGGTCTTTTCGCTTAGTGAACTGTGGTGTCGTATGTGGTGCAGGGCGTTTGAGATATGTGTTTCTTTTTGACTATAGAGAAACGTTCAGCAAGTGGTGTCACAGTCTGTTGATTTGATTCTTATCGCTGTCGATTTGTGTGGACGAAGAACCCATAATTTCACCAATAAACACCGATAAACAGCAAGCCCGCGCAGTGTTACGCTGCTGACATTTTAAAGGTATGCGACACAAAAGGAGCCACACTTGCCACATTCTTCTATTGAGAATGGTCGAAAGCATGGACCGACGGTGCTCTGAGCCTTGTTTAATGAAAAATAGTGGAGGCCCACTCGTCATCACTTGACTTGTCTGGCTTTGGTAAAATAGAGTCAACCTACCTTGAGTCCTCAATTCAGGCTGAACATGACTACATCCCGCAAGCATTCTGACGAGCAACCACCTTCGAAAGTAAGGTGGCCGGATGCAGCCGAGGCCATCAAGTTCATCG
>CAYTDR010000792.1:0-4239 GCA_964436185.1 uncultured Candidatus Obscuribacterales bacterium
ATTCGCTCATTCTTCCGAGTCACTTGACGCTTGTTGAGATCGATTTTCAGATTTCCGATAGTAACAACGTTCGAACTCTTGCTTTGCCCGGCCTCTTGCTGACGTTCTACGGTCCTTCGCAAGACTGCCTTGATTCTGGCTTCGAGTTCGCTGGGCGAGAACGGTTTGACTACATAGTCATCTGCGCCGATTTCCAGACCCTGGATGCGGTTTGACACATCAGCGACTGCAGTTAGCATGATGATTGGTGTATCTGACGTTTTCCGAATCTCGCGACAGACTTCGTAGCCATCCATTTTCGGGAGCATGACGTCAAGAATCACAAGGTCGGGCTGGAAATTATTGAACTGATCGAGAGCTTCTTGTCCATCGGCTGCAGTCACTACACTGTAGCCGGCCAACTTGAGGCGTGTCTCGAGGATGCGCCGGATGGAAGCCTCGTCATCCACAACCAGTATTTTTTCTTGATCGTTATTGCTCTCTGACACTTGTGGTTTACCTTCTAGATCGCTCTCGTTTGAGCCAATTCGAATAGAGATCTTTCACTGAAATGTAGGTCGCTCTAAAGCGGTGTGACACGCTGGTTTTCAAGCAACGACTCGATCCAGATCCGCACAGGTGAGTATATTACATAAGGAGGATTGTTTGGGCTTCAAGTTTGCTATCGGATCTCTTTCTCTGAGTTCAGGGACACAAACTTCAAGCTAGTCGCTAATTCGACGTCCATTCAACGCTTTGGCTGAAATTTTAGTAATAATTTTGAGCTTGCACCAATATTCAAAAAAAACAGTATTTTGGTCGAGATTGATCTGCCTGATTAGTTTTATTAGACGTTCTGGAAAGATACCTGACGGCCGCAAAGTTGCAAAGGTATCCGCGCCAATACATCTTAAATATAGGATTGCTGAAACGATGGGTAGTAAAGAGTTCTGCGGTTCTCGGCTTATCTGATTTCTTCCCTTTCTTCGCCGATTGAATCGTTGTGCTCTAACTGAATCACAGCTCTTGAAATGCTCATCGACCGCCAAGAACTCTTAGGGATGAAAACCGAATCGGTTGGCGAAGAATTGGTCCAATCTACAAAGAACCGATTGGGTTGGCGAAGAATTGGCTCAATCTACAAAGAAGCATTCAGTCAGCATTCGTTCAGAGAAGAACGTTTTGACTAATCAGGATTGTCTCTCTTTCTGCGCATGTCCTGCATCGAGCATCTAGGAGGGGTGACGCATGCAAATGAGGTGCGATGCAAAGAGCTGTCGTGTCCAGTTTCATTCGACGATGTGGTTATCGTTCGAACTCATCTGTATAAAAAGGAACTGGCAGTTCAAATTTTTGATGATGCGGAGCTTCGACGATCTCTATGTATACGAATAGAAATCAAAAGAATCGCAGTAGATAGTCAAGTTGTAGCATCCACATTCGCTTCCTCGTTAGCAGGAAACAAAGGGCTAGAGGTTCCAACTTTCATTCAGTGGAGCTTTCGAGCCGAATCTATTTAGTACGAAGAGAAATCGCGGGAGATGGTCGAGTTGTAGCATCCACATTCTGCTTCAGAGCTCGATAGATAGTAGTCCTCTTTCGCGGTCGGAGAAAAACCAATGGCCGGACAGTAGATGGTGCCGAGTTTTAGCATCCGCGTAATGCATCTAATTGGCAGTAAGTAAATCGCTTTAGTTCTCAATAGAACGAGACGAAAGACTAATAGCTTCGAGAACCGAAGAGTGCCAAGTTTTGGCATCCGCGTTATTCATTTGGTTGACAGGAAGAATGCGCTTTCGCCTCTCTTTAGAACGAAGAGAAACGACGGAAGAAAAGAGTTTTCAGTTCTCTTTAGAACGAAGCGAGAACCAATTGCATCTGAAGTTAGAAAAGAAGCCTGTGCTGTAGGAACTAGGCATGCTTTGGTCGCAGGGAAGACAAGAGTTTTCTGTGTCGATTTCCTGAAAACGGCTTTTTGTCGAGCGCGATTTCGAACAAAGAGAAATCAATAGCTTCGCCAGTAGTAGATATGTTAACTAGAGAAAAGTTCCATCTTTTTCGGTGTGCAATGAAAAGCACCACTCTCGAATGTCATGAGGAACTGGCAAAATGATGTTGACAACCGGATCGCCGATGGTGCGTCAAGTGGGGTTAAATAGTGCTGATCCGCTCCATGGGTGGTGTCGCAAATCGATCGCTTGGCGGCAGTTTCGAGGCGTTTGTTCCCTCTGTTATTTTTATCTAATACGCAGCCCGGCGGTCTTGCTCGGCGACTTGAGAAAGCCCCTACTGGTTGGCGTTTCGAGGATCGGGGTTTTGGCTGTTGGAGGCTGACAAAGGATCGATCCACCTATCCGATAAATATCCGCCAGCCCTCTGCTGTAGGTGCGCCGGAGCCAAGTCGTATTATCTTCGGCAACGTCTGATAGAGACGGACTTGGCACCCTATTTGATACCAGTATCGAATGTGGCTTGACATGTGGCTGAAACCGCCAGCAGGCGCCACCACCCGTGATTGTCAATAGCGAGGGCCGCAACATCCCTAAATATTCACAGGTTGGCTATTACACCTGTTATTATGGACGTCCGACAACCGGTTGCGTAAAATCTACGCAAAAGGTGTGAATGCTCTTATAGAAGGTACGTGCACACAGTGAATACTCATGCTAGACTCGTGAACTGGTCGGACTCGCACCGAACACTTACTAAGTTTGCTTCCCAGTAATTTTGCAAGTAGACACACTGTTGTAGGGAGCTACATAGAGGGAGAGTGGAATGAATAAGCCTACGTTAAGCTTAGCCTTGAGCGCATCAATTTCGATTGCGCAGGCTGGCTGGCAAGCAGTAAGCGCTGAACAATGCGCGGACACAATGAAAAGGATGTCCGACGCAGGCGCTGTCAAAAAATCAGGGGCGACGCAAGTAAAGAAAAAAGCTGTGCAATCAGCGGCCATCAAGAAAGCGTCGACAAGCGGTATTAACAAAGCAGTCGGTCTCAACACCGATCATGCAATGTTGTTCTTTTCAACCAAGGGAGATAATGCTGGTGCATTGAGCGCAGAAGCGGCACCAGCGGCGGCGCTATCAATTCATCCATCGCTGCCAGCCAACGTCGACAATGGCTCACCTGCTGAGCCTAAAACCTCTCCCACAGCCGTCGACGCTGGCGATATTCCGATTGACCAAAGTATAAGCGCCAAAACTTATGGCAACAGTCAAACGAAATCAGAAGATTTGATCGCTCAATTCGCCGCAGACAACCTCCTGGCGCAGAACCAGGGTGGCGACGTCACAGCGAGTCCGATACCGCCGGTAGTTACCGGTACTGTCGATCTAGAAGAGTTCAAATCCACCAACGTCATCGACCTGAATGTATCTCGCTCTCGTACATTCAAGCTGCGGAATAAAATCGTACGAACCTCTATCAGTGATCCTGGCATCGCCGAACCGGTAGTAGTAGCAGAGAACCAAATCGTTTTGCTCGGTAAGGCACCAGGCAAGGCGACTCTCGTACTTTGGGATGACGCCGGCAATTCGGCAGCCATCGACCTGCGTGTTTCGAGAGACTACTCGCAATTGCAATCAACTCTCCGTGAAATCGATCCTCGCATCATCGTCAAGGCGTACTCAGTCGGAGGTTCCGATCGCCTGATTCTCCTCGGAGATGTCGACCATGTAGAGTCTGTAGTCAGAGCCTTTGCAGCAGCCAACGTATTCATGGACGATCGAGGCATGAATATCCAAGTTGCTAACAACCGCCTGATCACAGAGGGCGTTGGCGAAAGAACCAGAAGTGGTGGCGGTACGCAAGGTCAAACACAAACAGGTCAGCTGGCTCAGCTCAACTCTGTCGACAGATATCTTTTCTTCCCTAACCTTCCTAACAACATCTCCACCGCTCAAGGTATCGTCAGCGACGGTGGCAGAGTGACGAGTCTGATCAAGGTACGTAAAGTGCCTCTGATTGTGTTGCACGTCACGTTTATGGAAATGAACACCAGCGCCTCGCGTTCGTTGGGCGTATCGGTCGGTTTGAACCAGTCGACCTCCGGATTCTCGTTTGGTATCGGTGGTACACCACTGACGGTGCCCTACACCAACAACTACCTACTCTCTTATGGTGGTGCCAACCAGAT
Organism: uncultured Candidatus Obscuribacterales bacterium; assembly: GCA_964436185.1. Taxonomy (GTDB): domain Bacteria; phylum Cyanobacteriota; class Vampirovibrionia; order Obscuribacterales; family Obscuribacteraceae; genus CAYTDR01. Next base: position 4,116 of record CAYTDR010000792.1, read on the forward strand.
TCTGCCGATGACTGGTCGCCAACCGCTGTTTAACGGAGCTGGAACCCAACAGGGTCCCGTGACACGAAATGGCATCGTTGGAGCTTACTCGACCGTTCCTGTCGCACTGGTTACACCTCAGCCT
>CAYTDR010000793.1:0-4234 GCA_964436185.1 uncultured Candidatus Obscuribacterales bacterium
CCGCCAGTCGATCCGAACGATCCTGATTCGTCCCAGCAAATGAAATTGTTGTGGGACCTCTGGCACAAACGCGTCGCCGAGCAGATCTATTTTCGATTCGACGGAGTAGCACAGAGGGTGTTCGCGCAAACCAAACCGTTGATCTGTCGGGCATCGTATACGGTGACGAATACCGGACAGATAACAAACGTCAGACTACTCGAAACCAGTCCAAACGTTGCATACAACGCCAGTCTGCTCATGATAATTAAATCGATGAACGGCAATCCTATTTTGCAATTTCCTCCCGGCTCCCGTCGGCAGTGTGTAGAGAAGAGTGGAACCTTCATGCGTAACGCTGGACACCAGGGATACAAATACTTGCAGGGTGACACAGAGACTATCGAACAAAAGCAAATGCGTATGATTCAGCAAATGATGCAACAAGGCGGATAGAGAACTCCGCCGCTGATCTAATCGGTTGATGAATGCGTGTAGAGAAGAGTGGAACCTTCATGCGTAACGCTGGAGACCAGGGATACAAATTCTTGCAGGGCGACACAGAGACCATCGAACAAAAGCAAATGCGGATGGATTCAGCAAATGGTGCAACAAGGCGGATAGAGACCTTTGCCGCTAGTTGAGTCGTTTGATAAATGCGTGTTGAGTTTTGAAGTCGCTGTACCTGAAGTTGCGATAAAAGCGATGTGCAGGCTCGCGGTCGATTCGCGACCGCACGACCACTTGCGACAATCCTTTAGCGCGTGCCCATTGTTCTCCCCAAGCCACGAGTATCTTGCCGATACCCTGGTTGCGAATTCGGCTATCGACGACCAAGCTGTTGATTTCCATGCGGAAGCCTTCCGCCAGAAGCCAGACAATACTGACTTGAATAAAACCGATTACGGCGCCACTACTATCAGTGGCAACTGAAATACAGCTGTCCTGCTGATTGCAAATTTCTTCAAGTCGTTTTTTTATGTCATTGGCTGGCGTCGAGTAGCCAAGTTGAACGCAAAGATCTGCGAGTACCGGCCAGTCGGAGGGGAGCGCTGGTCGTATATCAATTGATGCTTTAATATTTGCGTTTGTCTCAGTCTCACTGGTCATCTCATTCACCAACTTTGATCAAACAATACCATTCTACCTCCCCACAAGCCAGGAGATGGACGCAATGCAATCCGGCGGGAAAACCTTCGAGCAAACAATCGCTGCATCCCAGACCGCTGTCGATGTGCGGGTCATTGAGTTGGTACATCTTCTCGCAACGCACGCAACGTAATCCGATCAAGTTGTTGTTCCTAGTTGGAGACCAGGCGGGTCTGGATGTCACTGAAGCTCTCATGCTGTTCATTTTTTGTCCTCCCAGTCTAACCATTCCAAAAGAGTGTGCATGCCGAATCGCCAATGTTCTTCCAGCAAACGCGCGGCTTCTTTGATGTTTCCTGCATCCAGCGCATCTACGATCTCAGCGTGGTGTTCGACGGATGTATTGAGCTTGTCGCAATGGCGCATGTATGCCAGTTCATAGCGATGCGCAGCATGCTTCAAAACCTCGATCTGTTTGAGCAAACGTTTGTTCTTGCAGCCAGAGAGCAGGTTTTCATGCCAGTCGCCATCAATCTCATGCCGGGCTACGGCATCGGTTGAATTGCTTAGCGACTGGTTGAGGCTTTTGAGCGCATTGATGGGAACGTTGCCTTCGCTCAACTGCAGCGCGAGCGCTTCCAATGTCCATATGATTGGATAGATCTCTCGCACTTCTCTCGCGCTCAAGGGCATCACCGAAAAGCCTCGCGACAAATCCTGCCGAACCAATCCTTCCTGTTCGAGACGAAAAAGCGCCTCGCGCATTGGTGTTCTGCTTACGCCGAGTTGCTCGCAGAGGGCGGATTCGACTATTCGTGAGTCCGCCGGTAATGCGCCAGTCAGAATGAGCTGACGGACGCTTGTATAAGTCTCTTTCCTTCGCGGAACTGGCGTCTGCTGAGTCATTGAGCACCTGTATTCAATCTGTGAAAAATTGTATACAAAACGCTGGATGTTGTATTCAAAAAAGTACTTTTGTAAAGCGAGTTCGCAAAAAAATGCCCTGTGCACTCTTGTGTACACAGGGCAAAAGCATCGGAGCCGAGTCGGTTAACGTCTGGCGACCTGAGCGACAGGCTGAGGGGCTACAGGTGTCTCGATTGGAGCCACGGTGACGGATACGGGTACGGGTGAATCGTCTTTCTTGAATGGTGCATAACGGTCGTTGACGTTGGTAGCTAAACCGAGAGCTCTCAACAGCGCGACAGTCATCCAGGCAATATCGATTTCCCACCACTTTATGCCGGCGCGAGCGGAGCCAGGGTTGGCGTGATGATTGTTGTGCCAGTTGTCTCCGATAGTGACAAGACCGAGCCACCACACGTTTACGCTGTCATCGTCGCTTTCATAGTTTTTGTATCCGAGCTTGGGTTTGTGGCAAAAAAGATTGACCATGAACGGCACTTGCTGGACCAGAAGTCCTGCAACAACACTGATTAGAGCAATCTTCCAGCCGAATAGCGCCCAAAGAATCAGTCGAGATCCAAACCCGATCGCTGTATTGGTCAAATGCGATGCATGCCAATTATTATTGCGTTCCAGGAGCCTGTAGAGCGGATCGTTCACCAAATCCGGTGCGTGTATGGCAGGATCAAGATGCTCCGGATAGTGCTTTGTGAAAATCCAGCCTGCATAGGAGTGGTAGTTACCGTAGCGAGGGCTGTGCGGATCTTTTTCAGTATCGGTGAAACGATGATGGGCTCGATGAATTGTGGCCCACCAAATCGGCGAACTTTCAAAAGCAAGATAGCCGCCAATGACAAAGAAGTATTCAACAAACTTCGGGCACTTGAAACTACGATGCGCTAATAGCCTGTGGTAGCCGACCACGACACCGAGTATATGCCAAAAGAAAAACACGGCAAACCATAGACAGGCTTCGAGCATTTTTACTCCGGTAGAGCGGGAAGAGCTTCCTGAAGTTGTGGTGCAAAAGGGGCACCATCTTGGGAATTTCGCTTCCTGTGGGAAACAGCCAGAATAGTTCCTTTGAAGCAGGAACTTGCAAATTTAACAATAACAGAGGGCTGGTTAAGGCACCAACTAAGTTGAGCAAATCCATGGCTTTAACGTAACAAGTCATCACGTAGTAGATTGATGCATTTATTCACTATTCGTGCGGCTCTTTGAGCTCGAATTGCTGTGCCTGTACACCGTTCGCGTCGAGCGAGTTCGACACGATACAAATGTGAGAGCAGCGCGGTGCTAAGGAGTGAAGAACTCTTAATTCGGCTGCATTAGGCATTTGATGATAGGGGATTGTTCGTTCACCTTATTTATCCGGCGTTCGGTCTGACTTTGGACGAGGCTGAATTTTCGCTTGGTTTTGGCGTTAGGCAGCATATTTGGGGTTATTAAAAACCGAGGTCAATTCGTCCGGAATGTGAGCGAGACTTGCCTCCATAAGCACTTCGCGGACATTTCGAAGTGAACGAGTAAGGTGAATCTCGAGCCTCCTCTTGAAAACCGGAATCCAGTTTGTGCCTTACCATCGCAATGTGATCGAGGTGTGATCGAATTTAATAGCTTGTACTCCTTCTTTCGCTGCTATCGTTCGTCTAAACTCATCACGAAAAATAAGTCATACGATGAAACCATTCTTAACGAAGAATCTGCCGATGTTTCTCCATGTATCAAGTTCCACGCAAGGATGAGAAGCCACTAGGTGCGGTGCGACAATCAGGCGCTAAAATCTAGCCAGTTTCTACTTTTGATATTTACCGATGCGGATCTAATGGGCGTATGCACTTTGTCTCAGAAATTGGCTAAACTGTGTTTGCAGGAGCGCGCTTTAAATAGAAGGAACCCTTTTATTTTGTTCTCTTCATCGCCAATAAAATACGGTTGTGACTTTTCTCAGGAGACGATCTAATGGATGCACTCGACCAGAGCATAGACAAGTTTCTCGGTGCTTCCGCCTTCGGCGTAGTTGGTGCCAGTAACGATACCACTAAGTATGGACACAAGGTTTACGTATGTTATTTGCAGAACAAACGCAAGGCTTATCCGATCAATCCTAACGCCGACGAAGTTCTAGGTAGCTCTTGTTTCGACAGTATTGCCTCATTGCCTGAGAAGGTCGATTCAGTCTCCATAATCACTCCCCCTAATGTGACTGAGAAAGTTGTTGACGATGCCATCGCAGGTGGTGTAAAAAATATATGGA
>CAYTDR010000794.1:0-4232 GCA_964436185.1 uncultured Candidatus Obscuribacterales bacterium
CTATCGCAATGTAGTCGCGGGTATGTGCGCGTTCTACCAAGAGAAGAACTTGCCTCAAAAGGCGCGGCAAGTAGTAGCAGAAGACATGAAAAACTTCCTTTACGCTGAATCGGCGGGAATAGATAATAACGCCAATGTCACGACAGAACTTGTCGACGACGCACTCGCCCTCAGTTTAGACTTCGCCTTACTGTCCAAGATTTCAGACCAAGAAGGCAATTTGCGGCAGGCGATTGAGGAGAGCGAACGAGGAATGTCCATTCTCGAGCGCTGCGGACGAAAGGATCAACTCCAAGTTGAAAGAATGCTCTTTCTTGCCCTGCTGTACAGCAAATCCAACCACCTGGAAAAAGAGATCTCTTTATTGAAAAAGACCCTGAAAATTGCACGTTCGTGCAAGAAGGGCGGATCCTGCAAACTTGTGATCCTAATTCGGCTTGCCGCTATAGAGCGAGCAATTCAAAATGATAATCAAGCGGCTGCAGAACACTTGAGAGAGGCAATCGCGAGTGCAACAGACGAGCCCACGATGGACCCCGACTTATACATACAAACGATCGTCGAGCTGACGGAACTCGAACAATCGCTCGGCAATCACCAGGCATCAAAGGTTCTCTTCGAGAAAGCCTATGCCTGTATTCGACAGTTCAAACTAAAAGATCCAGGGTACATGTGTTACGTCTTAAACGGATACGCTGATTCACGCAAGCCTGATCAATGGAACGACAGCGAGAGCTGTCTTCGAGAATCCATGAAGCTGGCGGACGCAATGAGCGACAAGAACCAACGAAACATATGGCGTTTCAGAGCTACAGAAAAATTGGCAGTATTGACAGCTCGTCGGCGCGGTCAATTCGAACCCATCTATAATCAGGCGCTCGCCCTGGCAATGGATACAAAGGACGATTGTGCGATTAGCACTGCCACTACGGCCTATGCTGATGCCTACATGAAGTCTGGCAATGCGAAGAAGGCGTTCGCCATGCAACAGAACACAATAGACTACTGGAGTAAACACCAGCCCGCTTCCAAACACGCAGAAGCTTGCCTGTACTGGAGTAGAGGTGTGGCTCAAATGTCACTCGGTGACTACGCGGGAGCGGCTAAATCAGCGGAGAAAGCGATCGAGCTGGAAGCTATGGAGAAGTCTCCGCAACATGCGCTGATCCTGGCAAATTGGATTCGCCTGGCACGTTCGCGCTCGTTTAACAAACAGCCGGAACTGGCAGAACAAGCGTTTCTCAAAGCAGAAAGCTACGCCAAAGCAAAGTCGATTCGAGACCCACAACTGCTCAGCAATCTGCAAAATTACTGGGCAATAGTAAGTTGGTTATGGCAGAAAAATGATGCCTATAAGACCCATCTCGACCTTGCGGAATCAGCCCAGCGAGAGGCGAAGAGTACTGCCGCCGAACGGTTGCAAGATGGTATCACCAGCCTGAATCGCACATTTACGCCGGGAGCTTCATGGATCTCACCTGCGGACCTATCTCACGCAAAGACAGGTCTCGAGAATATGAGAAAGAAGCTGGGAAGAGGTGATTTACAATATGTTTGCGCGGCTAAGGAGCTGTCCAGACTCTTTGATGATGCGGCTCTTCCTCAAGATGGCGAGTCTCTTCGGACTCTTGCGGATTCGGAAAGAAGTGGTGCCTTCGCTAGCTCAATCTCAAAGAAATAGAATTGGCGAACGACGTCAATAGCGAATTGAATCTTCGCTTGATCTTTATTTGTGAGCAACAGTTGCCAGAACTACAGCGCCCCGTTCGCAAAGTTCGATTCGGCGGCGCACCAGGGGTGAAACTATGTGCAACGGCCTTATGACTGATTGACAAAGCACCAGAGGTAGAGCTATCTCCTGGACGCGAACTTTATCCGCGTTCGTCTTGAGGTTTGCCGCTGGCTGGAACACAGACTCGGGTATCCAGTTGCTGCGCTCTGCGAACCAAGTCGAGAAACTCAGACCTATATCCCTCTTTATCGCCTCCCAGAGCGCCTTCGGCGAGCTTGAGCACTTGTGAGTAGTTGGAATCTGATCTAAACTTCGAATTCTTCAGGACAAGGGCAAACTCAGCCACCGCCGCCGCCCAACGAAAGTTGTTGGAGGTAGAAGCAATAGATTTTTTGTCAGTTGATATCACGTGCTCGATCAGTTTGCTTTCATTGCTGTCAGGCGCCTTATATCGAAGCTTCACGGACATCAGCTCGTCGCTACTTGGCGCTCCAGCGACCCAGATAAGCTTTTGATAGCGAGGAGGATCTACATTGTCGCGAACGGATTCTTGAGAGCTTGTCGGAATAACTTCATACAAAGCTGTAACCGTATGACCAGAACCGAGTTCGCCAGCGTCTTTCTTATCGTCGTTGAAATCTTCCGCTGCGAGCAGGCGGTTCTCATAACCGAGTAATCTGTATCCCTTCACGACCTGCGGATTGAACTCGACTTGCAGCTTCACATCCTTGGCTATGGCGAACAAGGTACCACCAAACTCGTTAATCAGAACTTTCTTGGCTTCCTGCTCGGAATCAATGTATGCATGGTTGCCGTTTCCTTTGTCCGCCAGGGTTTCCATATGCACATCTTTGTAGTTGCCCGTTCCGTAGCCGAGCACGGTCAAGAAAACGCCGGATTTGCGCTTCTCTTCGATAAGACTCTCAAGCTCCGTTTCGCTCGAGACGCCATCGTTGAAATCGCCATCCGTAGCCAGAATCACTCGATTGTTGCCACCTTTGACGAAGTTCTTCATCGCCACATCGTAAGCCAATCGAATACCTTCGCCACCGGCGGTGCCACCACCAGATTCCAACTGTCCAAGCGCATCAAGGATAGTGCGTTTTTGACTGCCGGCGGTGGGCGGCAGAACCAACCCAGAGGATCCTGCATAGGTAACAATGGAAATGCGATCTTGTGGTCGCAAACGTTCAACAAGCATATTGAACGATTTTTTGATCAGCGGAAGCTTGTTTGAATCCTGCATGGACCCGGAGACATCGATCAAGAAGACGAGATTGCTGGCAGGCAATTTCCCGGTCGGCACCTTGCGACCCTGCAATCCGATTTGCACCAGTCTGTGCTCAGGTGCCCACGGACAGTCGGACACTTCCGTGTTGATTGAGAATGGTTCCGAGCGTTTCGGTTGTGGATAGTCATAGGTGAAGTAGTTAACCAGTTCCTCGGTACGAACGGCATCCTGGGGAGGCATCTGACTTTCTTTGATAAGCCGGCGAACATTCGCATAGGCGGCGGTATCCACGTCAATTGAGAATGTCGAGTATGGATTCTGTTTAACTGCGAGAAACTCGTTTTCAACCAGATGACCATAGTCTTCTTCGCTGTAATACGGATTGCCATATGGAGATAGTTTGCCCTCAACCGGACTGACAGAGACGTAGGGAGCTCCAGCTCCACCTCCTGTACTCCCCATTGGCGGTGACACTGCCGGACACGGTAGCGCACAGGGCGGCGGCGGCATAAAACTGCCTTCCCGCCTCTTTCTCGACTTCCTCGGTTTCGCCTTCGGACTGGGCGCGGATACACCGCTTGAGGCACCGGCTGACAAAGTTAAGGATGGCATTGGAGGGGATGACGAAGGTAAGGAAGACGACAATACGGCCGACGACGAAGGTGGGGATGTGTAGTCCGCTTTAGGAACATCGAAAGTGGCATCATTTTTGATACCACTTTGAGGCTCCATGGGCAATGCCCTCTGCTTGGATTCCATTTCCGTCATTTTCGCCTGATCTCCCTCCATACTACAACCGACAACAAATCCAGCTGTCAGAACTGCGATGGCGAGCTTGTTTTTGTTCTTCTTCATATTCGTGTTCCATATCAGATGTGTATCGGCGAACCATGAACAGGAGTAGGCAACGATGAGCAATCGATACTGGCAAGACCAGCTCGATCGCTTGTGACTTGTGACTGGCTAAATTTTAGTTTCCAATTCAGACTGAAAGTTCGGCGGGCAGTGGAGAACTTACTCTTCCTCTGAGAGTTCCCTCGTGTTGCAGCATAACTGATCGTGCGCTGGTGGGCTCTCCGTCCTCAGAGCGCTTCAATTCAATTCCACTTTCCCGAATACGCTCTGGGGTAGATTCCAGCGCCACCAATCCTTTATCCTACCGACTGATACCGAGTAGCGACACAGTGAATTCCCTGAATAAAGTTCGGACTTTCCACGCGATTTTTCATTGTCAAGCTGAATTCAATGCGGTTTCAATGGCTCCTGGCC
>CAYTDR010000795.1:0-4226 GCA_964436185.1 uncultured Candidatus Obscuribacterales bacterium
TGGATTGATCGTCTTGACGATGGCTTTGGGAAGCTTCTTTCCGATATCTCGATAGTATTGGATCACCCCCTGCGCTAACGCCAATTTGATCCCCGTCGACATCGAAAGAAGGTTGATCCCAACTCCGATAGTGGGAATTCCGTTCTGGTTCTTTGGAGCATCCAAATAGGCGCCCAAGTAGTCTTTCTCCACACCGTCTGGTGTGACGCCATTCTCGAAGTACCGGATGAATTTCAGCACATCTTCGGTATTTACGGACGGGGCCTTCGTGTGAATAGCAGATTCACCTCGGATCGCTGATTTGGCGAATTCGAAATACAATGCTTCGTTGAAGACGCCGGCAATAGCGTTGCCTACGAACTCATACTGGGTCTCGCTGGCATGAATGTCGTTTTCCGGATCTTCTTCTTCGAAATCGGCTTCAACTATCGCAACCAGATAGGTCTTATGTCCTTTGGGCATTGCGTTCGGCGGTATAAGGACCCCCTCGAACAGGACGTTTGTCGATTGCGAACCTTCGAGACTCAATTCCACATTTGCGCGCTGCGCTAAAGCGATAGCCGTAACAGATGGACTAAGCACCGGGCTGTCGCACAGATAGAGAGTGACGTCCACAGTCCCTTCGGCGATCGCGTCACCAACATTTGTGATGGAGACAGGGACGTTAATACGCTCACCCCCGAAGAAGTGGTTAAGATGCAGGTCTGTCTGTGCTTGGGGAACCACCCGTTCGTCTACAAAGTCGATTGCGAGGTCCGGCTTAGAAGCAACCGGGTAGGCAAGAATTGTAAAAACAGCTCCCTCCGAGACCGAGCCGTTCTCTGAGAGATTTACCTCAGAATAAAAGTGAAACGAAATGACATCGCCAATTTGAGCGTCTACCCCAATGCCCAGCGAGTCATTAGTGAGAGTTACTTCATCATCGCCATTCACGGTAAGTGACGCATAGGCGTTTCCGAGCGGCCAACCCGGTTTAGCATTTTTTGATATGAACAACGTCACGGCGTCGCCGTTTTCCTCGTCTGCACTGCTTGCGATAAGTTTCCAAGCAACAGAGACATCCACTGTATTGGTCCCCTCGAAGCCGCTCTGGCCAAATTGCGGGGAGCCTATATAGTTTATTAACTCTACATTATGGGTGTTCCCATAGGGGTCCTCACCTACCGTTGGCGATGGGACCAGTCCTCTGACGTATCCCCCATTCGAGTACCCCTCTAAACTAAAAGTACCAATACCACTTGTGACATCAGTCGAAGAATCATATTGCTCATCAGGCTGGCCCGAGTATTTGATCGTCGCTGAAAAACTCAATTGGCCTCCCGCATCCACTTGCACGAAACCACTCAGCAAAGTCCGGTCTTCGAGGGGTTCAACAGATTGGAACCCGACTGGTAGTCTCCGCTGACGGTTAGAGGTGCGGGAGCGAAGTTTACGCAATAAATCAAACATGTAGCGTCTTGCCGAGATAGGTAGGGGCGAGTTTATGGATGTAAGTCCGAATTTAAGGATGCTCCTGACCAAAGGCAAGATCGAACTGGTCAAACAATGGAGTCGCGATATCCAGTGGCCTATTTGCCAGCTTGGCCGTTACTTAGCCTCGTAATCTTCACAATCTTTATCGCTTCTCCTCACGCTGGAAATGACCGCTTGGCAAGTTTAGGCATTGAGCGCAGTCAGATGATCTCTTCGCAGGGTGGCCCAGGTTGCTTGCAACCTGGGTCTACAGGATGCATTTCAATTTGCGAGGATGCGGTCAACGGATTGCTCATCATTCAATCCAGCTAATCGGTACTCCGACCGACCTTCGCTCCCAATACCATCGGCGGGGTGGCACTGTTGAAACTCGACTGAAATTGGGTGCCACTGGCTGTGCCAGTGCTGATATGCCTTGCGGTCGAGGATCCTCTACGAGTTGGCCCAATTATCGAGCAGATTCCGTCCGTTCGTAGGACACTGGCAGAGCCAGTGGCACACAGAGCCGCGGGGATAGGGGTCGGGAAGACCAATTGGTTTCGGTCCCCCTCCCTCCGAACCGGACTGGCAGATCTCCCGCGGGGTGGCCCAGCGATTACATTCAAATTCATCCACCAAGGACAGCCCTTTCTCTCTGCAAATGAAGCCGAAAGACTGAGTAACCCCCCCTACTCCCCCTTCGTAAGGGGGGAACTGAAATCGTCGCTTTGCGACGACTGTATACACGCCTCCGTTTAGCGACTGCACGCGACTGCTGGTCGTGGCAACTGTCGGGGTGGTGTCGCCCCTCGCGGGGCTGAGAATCGTTTTTCGCTCCTTTCCTGGGACATACGTCCCTGGCTACTACGTGCCGTCCTCCGGACTCAGGATACACATTCGACGCCGCACGTTGATTGCCAGCAAGCAGCGCCACTGCAAAACGCGCACGCGGCGGTCTGTCATTGAGGTTCCGGAGCGCGGCGAAATCTCGACGGCCGTGACGCCTCCTGTGGAGTACCACAGTCGGCCCGACGACGGGCAGAATGCCCATCCTACGGTCGTTGGTCGAAAACCTGTCGGCCATTCGGGCGGGACCACGCGGCTGGCGTTTTTGATTTTTCCTGCTGAATACGCGTCGAAGCGTGGGAATTACGTCGATTTGCGATGCTCTTTGATTTGGAGGGTTCTCGTCGGGATGAGATAATTGACTGGAATTGTGAGAGCCATTTCCTGGGACTTACGACCCAAGCTATTACGTGCCGTCCTCCGGACTTATTCTCTACGCGGCCAATAATGAGATATTTGCCGCCCCCATACCCGCGATCTCACGTTTCATTGATGACAGTGCAAGGTATCGGATTCACATTCGACGCCGCACGGTGATTGCTAACAAATAGCGCAACTCCAAAACTCGCGCGACGGGATCGTGTGAGCGATTGCAACCATTGAATCGCGCGAATGTAACACCCTTCGCCACCTTGAGATTAGAGCGCATTTCGTTTGAGTCTTTCGGTGGGTGCCATTGCCTATTCCAAGTGCGGTCCGTCGATTTGGCTCGAAAAGCACTGGCATAGCCAGTGGCACCCAAGACATCAACCTGTTATTGCCGGAACCTGCATGCTTAACGCGCTCTAAACGTTGGACGATCTCGCAAGGGGGCCTTTGTCGCTGGGCCCCCCCTAGCCGAGTCGCAATGGTATACACCAGAACAAAGAAGTCGAAGAAGTCGAAGAAGTCGAAAAAAACAGGGTGTTTTTTTTGAGTGCTGGAAGATGAAAGCGGAGAAGAATTACGCGGGGTGAACCCAGGTTGCTCGCAGCCTGGGTCTACAGGAGGCATTTCAAAATGCCCGGGTGCGATCAACGGGTTGTTCATCATTCAACCTGGCTAACCAACGTTCCCGACACCATTGCGGCTGACGCAAGACTCAGCGGTTTGCTGGCTTCCAACGATTTCCATGGGACAACCAGGTATAGGTATCGCCTGAATGTTCAGAGAGGAGCCCGACGGAATCTCCGTCGAAAAACTGAATCGACGTATGCCGGGGTGCTCCCAGATCGAGATATCCTGGGTTGGGCTGCTGAATAGTCCGAGGGCATTCGATCGACGCCACGATCACCGGACGGTAAATCGTGCCGAGCACACCGAACGCACCCAGTGGGTCTGGCATCCGCGAGGCGATCCAGTAGGCTGGCCCAAACGAAAGTGGAAAGTCATCGCTGCTGATAATTCGGCTGGCCGCCCCAGCCCAGTTTGCGATGCAGAGTGCTGTAGAAACTCATGCCGGGGAATTTCACCAGTTGAAAACTGACGGGGGCCCGGGTGACTTCGATCGAGTCCCCCGATTCGAGCGGCACATGCAATTGTCCGTCGATGATCAGCGTGACTCCGGCCGGAATTTCTTCGAGTTGCAGCGTATAGACACAGTCTGCACCGTCCACGATGGGCCGCACGGAGATCGTGTGCGGACAGATCGGCGTCACGACGAACGCCTGCAGATCCTGCCGCAGGATCGGTCCGCCCGCCGACAGATTATGTGCCGTCGATCCGACGGGGGTGCTAATGATCAGACCATCTCCACTGTACGTTGTCACCCAGTGCTGATCGATTTCGAGATGCACATCGAACATGTGGAACGAAGCTCCACACGACACGGCGACTTCGTTGAGACCAAGGTGCGTGGGCAGCATGTGTCCTTCGCGTCGGACCGAACAGGAATACATCAAATGCGAAACGAGTGAGTATTCCCGAGCGACCAATCTGGGGCAGGTCGC
>CAYTDR010000796.1:0-4225 GCA_964436185.1 uncultured Candidatus Obscuribacterales bacterium
CGGTCTCGTCATCGTCAAAAAGAAAGATGGATTTGTCTCTGAAGTTATGGGAGCCGATGGGGTCACCAGAAAGCTTGCCTGGGAGAAAGATCCAAGCAACAAGGACCAGTTGACCCTCAATCCAGAGGTTCTAACCAGGTACACTTCCATCCTCGAGCGCGAACCGCACAATGTTAACGAGCGAGCGCAGTTTGCTGTCGCACTGAGCGATCTGTTGAGAGCCAATCCTAATCACCACGGTACTTTCAAGGTCGGTGGACGTGATCTCACACTTCGCCAGTTGATTGAGGAAAACCTGAGACTCAAAGCTCCGGATGGTATGGTCGATGGTGTCACTAATATTGATACTCCTCGCGGACGGCTGACTTTGCAGTATCAGCGAGGACGACTGACCGGTATTTCGGAAACCCAGAAGAATGGACTGGTGATCAATACTCGTCTGACCTTTAGCGGTCCGGTAGTGGAAGAGCTCAGGAACGGCAAACTTGAAAGAGGTATACCACCGGCTCGAACCACCTATGCCCAAATTTTGATCGACGATATCAGATACGGTGGCACTAGCCTTGAGGATAGGCTGACCGCTGCCAAGCGATTGTTCACCAATGAGAATGTCAACGCTACTCCGGCAGAAAGGAAAGGAGCGGCAGATGCGCTATACTATCGCGCCACCACAGGTAAGGACTTCCAGGAGCGCCTGGCACTGGCTCGCTATCTGACCTACGGAGATGGGATCGACGATACCAAAGAGAGCGATTGGCGCCTCAACGGTATGGTGGCATTGAACGAGCTTGCCGCGAACGGAGACGAGGCAAGCCGCGGCGAAGCCATGAAGCACGTCAAGAGCTTCACTCCCGAGCAATTGAAACAAGTCCTGAAACGGTATACCGAGGCGATCAAAGGCGAGATCACTGCCGCAGTCACGCAACAGCAGACTATGCAGCGTAACCTTGATTCTGCTTTCGCGAGTTTGCCACAGAGACATCAAGATGCGGCCAAACAGTTCGCCAAAAACACGGGACAACCGGAAAGGGCTATTGCACCGCTTCCTCTCGATAAGGAACGACTCGCCCGTTCCGTCGCGCATTTGACGACACTTGTCGACATGTGCGGAAGAACACCGGAGGCAACAGCCTCGCTGCTTTCTACTTTCCGCGAAGCCAGCAGTTATCTGCCTGCCGATAATCCTTCGATGAAGTTGATGCGAGACAAAGTAATAGGTGCTGTTGGTGAATTGTCGACCAAGCCGATGAAGGAAAATGACCCGCGCCTGCCCGAGATGCGATGGCTCATGAGCCGAGCCGACATGAGTGAAGATATACAGTTAGCAGTCGCGAAATCAATTCTGTCGGAAAATTCGGCTACACGAAACAATTCGTCGGTTTGCTTCGAAGCTTATAGACAGCTGGCTCTGCTTACTGCGAGCAAAAATAAAGATGTGCGAGAGTCCGTTGCTGCAGAGTTCAAGAAGATTCCTTCCGACAATAAGGAGCTTCTCAACCAAGTCAATAAAGCATTTGGAAAAGCCGCCGAACACGTGCTTTATGGCGACGATAAGGCAGCCTCTGGTCGCTTCTGGGATTTCTTCAAAGGGTACCTCGAGGCCACACAGCAGAAAGAAGGAGAGTTGTACAAATTTGTAGAGATGAGAGCACGCGAGTACCCATTAGCGCCAGCGGATGGTGGCAAGGCGGTCGACAAAGTGGCCGACCTCGAGCGACTCGCTGTCGAGGCATCGGGAATGAAAAGCTGGTACCGAACTCAATCTTTCTATGAGAAGGCGCTAGAAGCGCGGGTGGAACGAGATGGAGCCAATCACCCCGACACGATTAAAGCACGTCTGGCTTTCATCGAGCTACTCGAAAAACGATACAGGAGCGAAGACCGTCCTTCTGTCAGGACAATCGTCAACGATATCCTCAAACAGGCGGATCTGCTTGCCACCAGCTACAGAGCGCAGACTCCCGCTACTCAAGAGACCGCCGATGGTTTACTCCGTGTAGCGCGTCTGTACAATCGTTGGCCGCGCGAGACTTATGGCAACGAGCCGCCGATCAAGCCCGAAGAACAGGCACTTATGGACGCCGCAAAGATCTACAAGGGCATCACGGAAGGAAGAAATAACGGCAACTACGCCGGATGCCTTTCCGATTTGGCCAATATCCAGATGGGAAAGAAGGATAACAACAAAGCCGTTGAGGACACCTTTAAGACACTGCGCGAATTAGCAGATCTGGAGCTCACTCCCGCCGAGAGAGCACGGGTGATTGGGGCTTGCTTGAGGTGCACGCGCCGATTCATCGACGCCGGATTGCGTGACGGGAAAAACATCGATGACATGGTGAAGCTCTCCAAAGAGCTGCTAGACAAGCTCAAAGATTCTGATGCCAAGGACCTTTCGGTCGCCGAAGCAACTGAACTCTCCACGGCAATATGGTGGATCGGACAAAACCTGGCAGACAGAAAACGAGTTGCCGACGCCTATCCCTTCATCGAGAGATCTCTTGCCATTCACGAGTCTCGCATCGGTACTAAGGGCGACTACACTGGCATGCTCGGCTACTACCTGGGAATGCTCGAGCGAGACAACAAGCCAGATCGCGCCAAGGAGATTCGAGCCAAAATGGAAAGCCTCAGAGCCACCCGATAATTTCGACTACTCATCGTATGGTGACAAAGTGAGGAACTAAATTGCGCTTATGCCTTTGTCGGCCGGTGCATCTTTGACCTGCCCTGACTTCCACGGCTTGACCTTATAGTGCCTCTTGAGGCTCGATCAGGATTTCAAACGGAGCGGGAGCGTCCGGAAACAGTCCGACCCATTCGTTTTTCCACTGTGAATCGAAAAATAGCAGCCAGGTTGAATGGGAGAGATCGAAGTTTTTCACAACGCTTCTTAGCGCGTTCACGGAACGGTCTACATCGGTCAGCGCCAGGTCGACGAAGAGGTGATTGAAGCCCAGACCACTGCCGATCACACAGCCGACGCCCTCTTTTCGAAGCATCGTATCTAGTTCCATCTCTAGTTGTTCTCTCAATTCAGAGCAGTCCTCTTGCGGATCTCGCTCACTCTTTATGTAGCAAAAAACTTCACCGCATTTTGAATGGCATTCGGAGAAGAACCAGAGATTGTTGAGCATAGACAGCACCACTGATGGCACCATCGTAATAATGGAGATACGTTCCGTCGGGGACACATCATCCATCTCTTCCAAAGGTTCTATCCCAATCGCTGTCCATGGGGACTCGGCATTGACCAGTTCTGACAGAGGGGTATCCGGCAACGCGGCAATGATCTCTTTGCGCATGGACTCGAACTCTGAATGCATTTCTTCGATGGATGTTCGGCGTGGTAGACCCAACAACGCAGAGGGCTCACTCTCTTCGTCCTCGTTTCTGGTTACGAATCCCACCCATTTTTCGAATAGCTCCTCGCCGAGTGCCACCGAAGTCAGTGTCAGGCAGTGACCTACCTCCTCGACTTCGTCTTCCATCGGGAATAACTCTGATTCGAACTGCAAATTTATTTGATTCCATTCTGTTCGTTGCAGTACCACGCTGACATCTTGCAAGTAACCGCCTTCGGTTCTGCCTTCATAGGCGGCATAGATCAGGCTGGTTTCTTCCGGCGGTCGGTACGAGGAGAAACACCAATTCTCCATATTCGGTGCGCTGTCTACTATCGCGTTGACCAGCGGTCGCAGGGCAAGATTGTCTTCCGGTGTGATGACAAACAGAAATTTGTCACCTGGCAACCTGCTGCATTCCCACTTTATTTCCGGGTTGATCACAAGCAGATGTTCTCGCACCCATTCGACGATTTCATCAGTGGAAGGATCCGAAGATCTGAAGAGGTCACCGAGGATAGTATCTGCCTGTTCTTCAAAAGTTCGCCACCAATACCGGATCAGGGACACCATCGCCTTCTTCCGTTGGAAGTCAAGGTCGTCCTCATCATAAAGGTATCGCCAACGCACGAATAATCTCCCCGGGCAGTTTGTCGAAGCAGTCTGTATCAAATCACACGACGGAGAGCCTTGCATTAAGGATGTGACCATGATTTAAGGAACATGTTAGAGGAGTGGTGGATTCCTTTGATGTCAAGCAACCTGGCAAATTCGAACACACGGCTGTGAGTGGGCAAGTTAGGGCGTGAAACTCAGTTGTCGGGGCTGCCTTTTCTTGCAAAGGCTAGGTAATCTGAAGAATGTCCTCGTCAGCTACTTCG
>CAYTDR010000797.1:0-4219 GCA_964436185.1 uncultured Candidatus Obscuribacterales bacterium
TATAGATTTAATCTTTGAGTCTGTTGGCCTTTTTTTGTATTTTATGCTTAAGTTCTTGCTCCATCAAGCGACTCTAAAAGATGGCACCACCCTCATCTATGCCCGAGACAAGAGCGGCGAGCTGAGTCATGTTTTCGAGCAGAAGGGTACGAACTTTATTGAATACTTGAAGGATGGCGATCATTGGATCCGAAAATTAAATGGCAATGCTCGTAAGGGAACTGTTAAACTCCGCGATGGAATAGTGCCGGAGTTTCGCGAGAGCTCTGAGGGTGTCAAAGTCAGCGAAGGCGACAAGGTTCCGGACAGCCGAAGAACGGAGAAGTCAGGACGTGTCGAGACATTGTGTCGTAATCTCGATATTCTGCTCGAATCAGTTTTTACAAACAAAGCCTCCGAGGCGATTGGTGAGTGTACCAGGAAGATCATGGCAGAGGAAGGCGCCAGGTTGAAAACTCTTGGTAGAGATCCTGTCGCTGAAGACTACAAGAAGATGCATGACAGAGTAAACGAGGCCAGGCGATTGATCCTTGTAGAACTCGACCAGGAACTCAATCAAATTAAGAAAAGCCTCGCAGCGGAGAGAACCGCCCTCCGAAACGCCAAAGATGTTGATGAAGTTTGGAAAAATTGCCCGGCGACTCAGAAAGCTTACAAGGCATGTCTGAATTGGTTGCAGACTCGGGCCGTTCCTGGAACGCTCAACATGGTTAAGGGCATGGCGCTGGACTTTGTCCCAGGCTCACCACTGACAGTACCAAAGGAAGAAGGCGTGTTTTTAATCCCGGAGCGCTTTCGAGCGGATGCTGCCAAAGGCGAGCTGAAGCTGGACTTGCAGATAGATACTGCAAAACCTCCGGATCAAGAATCTCTTGAAAGACTCGGAAAGGCCTTGAGATGGGTTTCTGACAGTCAAAAACTTGCAGACAAGCAGCGACAGAGCTATGAGCTCAATAGCGTGTTGCCGGAGGTTTTTTCAAAGAACAAGCTGCCCGAGAAGTGGCTCGAAGAGGCGCAAAAAGATCCGAGCAAGCTGCCCGCATTGCGAAGAATGGTTGATCTGTCATTGACTATTAGAAATTATGCCTCTGCCATCAAGTTGTTGAAACTTGATGCTGCGGGAATTGCAGTAATGCCACCCTTCGCGAATCCGGTCTGCGGCAAGGACGGAAAACTTACCAGTCTTAATCTCGAGCTGCCGGCGACGCTCGACATGCAAAGCCCAGATACGCTTCGGAAAGTGGAGGAGTGGACGAAGTGGCTAGCCAAAAATGGTAAGACAATCGACAAAGCAATCGAGGAAGAATCGCGAAGGCTGGAACCATCCAGACAGATCTTCTACGGCGAAGTGGATATGAAGGGAATCTTGTACACCGCTCCTGATGGCAAGCAAGAGATCATAGATCCCAAAGATCCGAAGAATGCTGCAAAGATGGCGAGTGGAAAGACGCAAGAGTTCAATTTGCTCGAATACAACTGCAAAGTTACGAACAAGAACGGCAAGATCGTCCTGGAGCGAACGGTGCAAGCCAAACTCGCTGGTATATGCAATTACATGAACATCGGCGCCTCATGTGTGGGCACTCCTTTCACCGATTCAAAGCCGACCGAATACAATCCTTCCGACCCGGTGGCAGTTAGGACTTCGAGCGGAGAAGTGAAAGTCGTTAGAGCTGCTGAACTCGAAGGGCATCTCCACTGGCAGTTCCTCAAGCAAAGTGGTCACAAGATCGTGACACCGATCATGGACGTTGGAATGCTTGTGTCTAGCGGTGGGATTTTACTCACGGCGGCAAAGGCCGGACAACTGACATTGAGAGTTGGAATCCCTGCCGCCATAAGAGCCGCTCTCGGTGGTAGCGGCTTCCTCCTTAACAACGCAGCTGTAAAAGGAAACGAATTCCTTCATGGCGTTGAAACCGCACGCGGGTTGCTAATGCTCCTTGACGTCGGGCAAGGGACGCTGCGCTCTGTATATGGTGGCACGACCGGTGCGCTACGCTGGCTGAGTGGAGCAGGAAAGGCAGCGGAAACTCTATCAGTAGCTCAGAAAATCGAGCTCGGTCTCGAGGCGGCGAATGCAGGCTCGGGATGGTTGTGGATGTTGCGAGCCAGTGAATATGCCCATGTACCGATGGAATTATCCAACATTCCATTCGGCCTCATGCTGACTGATGACTTGAGGGCTCAGTTTCGTCGAGCCTCAGGCCAGGGAGACGATCCGTTTGCAGGTCGGCTTGCGGCCAAAATGACGCGCGACGGACATCAGATTGATCAGCTTCCGAAAACACCCAAGGAGATCAGGGAATACCTCAAGCGAGCCCGAGTAGACCAGTTGCTGGACAGCTATGCGCAGTCGCTATTGCGTGGAGGAGATAAGACCGAGAATGAGAAGATAAAGGTAATTCTGGAGCAGTCAAAAAAGCTCCTCGATCCTGCCGTTTCGTCTGAGGAACGGGAAAAATTCAAAGGCGAGTTGATGGAATATCTGTACGGTTCAAGTAAGGAAATCGGAGAACAGATAAAAGATCGGCAGAAGCGAAACAACAAATTCCTTCCAGATGACGAGATTCGCAGCATGTCCCTGGATGGGCTGAAGGAAGGTGGTCGATTAAAGGTGGCGGCAGCGGTGGCATTGCTGTTCCTCTCCGGAGATGGAAAACGGCCGCTGCAACCCGGTACTGTTTTGGCAAAAAGAGACGTCGATGTGCCATCGCATGAGATTACGCGAGTGCGGAACGTCGCAGCTTCCAGAGGAACCGCTACTACGGTCGAATCGTTCAGCGCGGCGACAAAAGTTGCACAAACCTTTACCTTGGAAGACCTTCTTGAAAGTTTAAAACTTGGTGCCACGAAAAAGGATGATCCGGCTTGCCGCATGGTAACTGCTGATCTGTTGGTGAGAGCCGGTGCGAGAACTCCACTGTCCTACGCATCGGTATTGAAGGACAGCCTGACATCGGCAAATCCCGAAGACAGGGCCGCCGCCATAGTGCAACTGGGCCCTATGTTGAACTCCATCATGCTCATGGAGACAGCAATGGAGTCGAAGGATCTGACTGAGAGAAGCAGGCTGCAGGCAACACTATCCGGAACCACATCCGAGGAATTGAAGACTGCACTGAGAATGGTGGCGGAAGGAGATAAGGACAAGGATGTAAGGGCGTTGGCTGGCTCTGTTTTGCATTCCCTCAACAAAGAATATGGTACGGACGAGCTGAACACTCGCATTCAGTCTCACTCCAGAGAGTATCATGCTCGCAAGGCCTCGCCCGGAGGTTTTGCACAATTCTTCCTTGATCAAATGAAGAAAGAGAGACATGCTCTCGATCCAGCAAGCCAGCTCAACGCCGTACTCACTTTGCGAAGTCTGGGAGATATGGGCGGATTGGCTGACAATAAGGCTTTCAACGCAGCTCTGGTTGAGACCATGTCGGAGCGCAGACCGGACATCGCCTTTCTCGCAGTGAAAGAGCTAAAGATATCAAATCCCGAGAAAGATCTGGGCGTAAAGGAAAGGCAATCGATTTTGCGATTCTTGAGCGCTGAGACCACAAAGGAAAATTCCGACCTCAAGATAGAAATAGCTTCCAGCATCTCGCAATTAGTCAGCGGTCCCACCGAGAAAATGGCAGCAGAAAAAATGTTGGCTAGCATAATTGATAGTCGTGGAGAAAAATTTGCCAGGAACTTTCCTGAGGTCCGAATAGCTGCGATTACAGCCCTGTCGAAAATCAACAGCCTAGATTCGCGTCCTTTGCTGATTCAGAGCACCAACCCGGAACTGGAGAAAGACGGCAGAGTGAGAGCTGCTGCGGTTGCCGCTCTCAAGACGATGAACGTAAGCCAATTGTACGAATTTGCTGTTGACGCGCTCAAGACCGAAAGTGATCCTGCAGTGCGTGCGACCCTACTGTCCATCCGACAAGAGAAGCGGCGACCGGTGCGAGATGACTTGTATAAGGAGGAGAAGCAGAAGTTCGAGGCGTGGCTCGCAGAGGCACTGGAGAATAATCCACGAAGCGGAAAAATTGTCCTGGATGCGAAAACTGACGCCACAAATGGCGGTCCGTATACACGGTTTAAGATAGAGGACCATAAATCAGCTGTCGATACTGCAGGAAATAACGCGAAAGCCTGGTGGTCCTACATGTTCATCAGTAGGCAACAAGACGCTGATAATATTGAGAAAGCTCGAGCCGGTGAGGAAGCCGTTCGT
>CAYTDR010000798.1:0-4218 GCA_964436185.1 uncultured Candidatus Obscuribacterales bacterium
TAACCATGTCGATGTATGCTTTAGAAAAAAGCGTCCGGAAAGCTGCGCTCGTGTAGGTGAGTGCATCCACATGTCGTACTTCGATCTTATCGTTGCTACTGGTAAAAGCCTTCTCAAGTGCCTGTGCTGCTCTGATGTGACCAGCACCGGAAGAAGCCGACAGAATTAGTACTTTTTTCATTGACCCTCAATCCTCAGTTCGTGTTCTCTGGTCAGTGCCATTAACTGTTATTTTGCATCAATTTAGGTCTCTCGGGCTAGTCAAAGTACAGTTGGTCAGGTGAAGGATGTTGCCTGGAGCCGCGTGTCTGTGCCCGCTCCTTATTCCTCTGGGGAGTTTAATCCCCACGATCGACCTTTTCTAACTGCGATTAATAGAATGGCAGCGAACAAAAACGCTGGGTCGGTTAACAAGGTTGTCTAAGAACCAGCACCAAGCCGTTCGGGCGTATCGACATCGCCCGAGAGTATCAATAATGTACCGATCGATGCCAGGCTAACAGCTGAGGCCAAGCAACAAATCGATCAGGCCGCTGCACTGCAAGGCCGCTCGACTTCCGATTTCATGGTCCAGGCGGCACTCAAAGAAGCCTCCCAGTTGATTGAGCAGCAAAGAATAATTCGCCTGACAGTAGATGAAAGCGTTGCCTTGGCCGAGTTGATGGCGAGCGAACCTCAGATTAACAAGGCGTCCGTTGAGGCAATGCGTCGTCACAACGAGATCATAGTCAGCTAAGCGTGCGAGAGACGCCAAAGCTGTCCATGGTCATCGTGCCTTGGTCCAAAGATCACGATGCCTCGCAGTTCACTTCACACTAGATATAGTGCCGACATCTACTGCAAACCACAAAGCTAATTCTTGCGCCAACTGATACTCAGGATGGTGCCACCTTGACGGTCTTTGAGGCAGCGCAAGGAGATCGCTTGCCGCCCTTGTGTGCCGTTAAGGAAATATGTATCGCTGTCTAATTTCAACTCAGTGCGTGCCTTTGCGGAAGGAACTTGTAGCTTCCAACCTGCGCGCTCGAAGGCAGATTGATAATATTCGAAAACCTGCCTTGGTTGGTCCTTAGTAGTCAGAGACGCGCCGGCAGTTGGCTGGCCCTTCGTAGAGCTAGTGAATGTTTTGTTGATCACGTTGTTTGGATAAACGGGCACCGGAAAATTAGAAGGCCACTGCGATGACAGCGAAATTTTCTGCTTACTGCGAAGCCATGCAGCCATCTTTTCAGGCGTGTTTATAGATTCGACCGCACGTATTTGTTCTGGTGTTATCTTTGGCAACGATGATTCGTCTGGCTCCTGGCCCGCTTGTGCAAGAACGGCGCCAATACTCGCTGAGCAAGCAATGAAAAATAAGATTATAAGCTTCGTCATTTGTGCTCCTAATTTAGAACGGGTTTGGAATTGCCGACGCATACGAGTACACATCCGTCCAACGTTTCACACGAAGTTTACCTAAACAACCGGTGTAGCCCGTCCCTGGCGTCCAATACACACTCTTCTTCCACTTGGCCCATCCCAAAGGAATCGGGGGTACAAGGACACATTTTGGAAACGGCTGGGCCGATACCGGCATGGCAGGGGTCAATCCTGCAATGCAATCACTTTCCTCAACGATAGTTTGTTCCGTTCCCTCCGGATCTCCGCCATCTTTGAAATCGAGTAAAGCTATCCAGGGAGCTTTAATATACGCCCAATACTTCGGCGCAACCTCGAGATTCTCACCGTCGGCGGTGTACAAATAGAACTCCTCTGTATCACCAAATAACATCAGATATCCGATGGTAAGCCAGTGTCCAAGCACCTCATGCAACTCATCTCTGGTCACAACCTTACCTACTTTTCCAACCATCTGGTTGCAACGGTTTAAAAGATACTTGTCAATAATTGCATTGCCTTCGCCCGGATTGGTGTAAAGCACATCGTCCATAGTGCGAAAACAGACCTCCATTCCCATGGGGACATTCTGGCATGCTTGTACCCATATACAGGCTATGCCACCTAAGGGCATTTTGGGTCCGGCCTGAAATGTCGGTTCTCTAAATTTGTACTCCTGAGGGTCTCCATGCTCGATGGGATCAAGCAACGGTCCAAGTGGAAAAAACTTCCAATGCGAATACATTTTGTCGAATTTGATTTTTACAAACGAGTGCGGCATCGCCATTTTGAAAGGTTGCCCAGGGTTCGTTAAAACCCATGAAAGAGCCTTTTGAGCAGCACTCTTTCCAGCAGCTCCTTTTTTGCCTTCAGCCAGGCCCTCTCCGGAAAACGCATTGGGAATCGGTTTGTCCCAGTCGGCAATTGGCGCGGCTTTTATGGTTTGAGGCGTGAATTCACCCTGTGATACCAGATGCGGTTCCTGATCGTAAAGGAATGGAACCTGCCAGAATGTTTTGTCTGCCAACTTGATTGGTGAATACCCCGGCAAAAACAAGAGATTTTTTCCTGAGTCTGGAAGCTTTTTGCGTGTCGATGCCATTACCAGGTTGGGATACTTCGCCGGGTCCACTCCAGGCGGGAACGTATACTCCGGCGGGGCAACAGTGACGTTGCTCTCCCGTCCACGATTCATAAACGACATCTGCCAGTTGTTTCCGTGCAAAGATTTGACACTTGCATCGTTTCCGATCATCCGAACTGAATTGAGTTTCGCCAGATCGTCGAAATATCCGTAAAGGTTGTCCTTGTCCATGATCTCTTTGGCGAGCCGATCGCTTATTGCTTGCGCTCCGTCATAAGCCTGTTGAGCATTGGCTTTTCCTGTCCCGCCGGCCTTTTCATTCTCCATCCCTTCGGCATTGAGTGCGATTAGCATTGCCTTTGCCCAGATCCTGTTGATTCGGCGAAGCGAGGCTTCATACCAACCATTGCTTGGGATGTATGTGTAGCTGCTCGATTTGTCATTACACACATCGCCATAAAGAAACGCTTCGTTGGGTGTTGGAAGTAACTTTACTTTGACATCGTCCAACACCTGCTTACCAACGTTGAGCATGCCTGCATCAACAGCGTTCTTCGTCTCCTTCTGTCCTCCCATGTACATGGAGAGAACAAAGAACAGGACTCCGATTGCCACAAGGACGATGGCCAAAACAATACCCAGCGTGATGGCGGAGCCTGTTGCTCGATTGTGTCGACGTCTGTGTCTTGTCATTCTTGAAGGTCTCCAAACATCTAATGGCCAACAATGGGCTCCGTATCCTGAGCCATAAAGTCAAAATCTGCTCCAATTCCCGGAATCGGAATCGGCAATTTAAGATGCATCCTAGTTATGCATTGGACGGTCTGTTTGTCCGTGTAGACGAGATCTTGCAAAACTAGACTTGTGATGAAACCCTCCCCCGTAGTTTTCATTCCTTTTATCGAGTGTTCAGCAGCCTGAAGGGCTGTCCGATATTCAGCTTGATTCGCAGCCGCTCTGGCAGTGTTTTTAGCCGCCGTATCGTTAATGCTATTTGCCATCACCATGACGATCAGGTCGATTAAAGCCAGAGTAATCACTAGAATCAAAATTGCAACAGCCACAGTTTCGACTAATCCGGAGCCGCATGACCTACGAATCTTTGCATTCCCTCTATTGGTCGGCATTGTCCGGATCCTCCATAGGCCGCTCCGATGTGGCATTTAGACTGAAGGCAGAATTGAGACCGGGAATTTTTGCTATTGGAATCGGAATAAATACAAAGGGATCACAGTCGACAGTTGTACTGACCACCACATTCTTTTCTGTCGTCGAATCCTGGTTGTCTAGGCCGTTGCGGTAGCTGACTGTTGTGGCAGGAAAACCCGAAACTTTCACAAAGCGCCCCAGACCAGTTTTCATCCACTGATCGGGAATGCCTCTTTTGATGGTTCCATTACGATCGTTTGCTTGCTCAGAAGCAAGCAGAGATGCTTCATGCGTCTGGTTGTAATTGAGCACCATCACGATGCAGTACGCAAAGCAGATGCTGATCAGGTCAAGGACAGGGAAGAATATGACAAGCAGCAATATGAATAGGGCCGGCCCAAATTCCGAAATGGCAGTACCGCAGCGGTTTCGCCGATTGGTTTTGTGAAACACTGAAGAGGTGGCTGTCATGGAACACCGTGGGAATCGTTCATCGTCCTACCAGCTTATAGCAGGAACTTTCGGAATTTAGGAGGAACGCCTGGCAGTTTGCGGGTATCGTAAAAAGTATACTTAAGTAAGTCGGATAGATAAAGGAACCAATT
>CAYTDR010000799.1:0-4215 GCA_964436185.1 uncultured Candidatus Obscuribacterales bacterium
ATGAGTGGCACCTTCTGTTGCTTTCATAAACGCGAATCGTATGCCGGAGTCTCTTACTTTGTGCCAGTCAACTTGGCCCTGATATCTCGAAACGTCTATCCCTGCCAGAGTATTGGTGTTCAATATCGCCTTCTCAAGACACTGGTTGTGAACGGAGTGAAACTGAGTAGTTCTCATTCCCACTCCATATTCGCACGTCGGAAGCATTGTTTCTTGTCTGCCGGCTTCTGGCGTGTGTCAACAGGAAGGCTCAAGCGCAAGAACGACAAATCACGCGACGGGTAGGCACGGCATAGTGGAAGCTCACGCTTGGAAGCGCGAGGCGGTTCAAGGACGCCGCCGACCTGTCTTCGAGACTTGTTGTGCTGCTACAACTTGAGCCTTAACCTCCGGATATCTGGAGATTGCTAAACCAATGCAAAACGTTGACAGGCTCACGATGAACCCAGCATTGACGGTCCCTATTTCAATTTTTGTGAGACCGAAGCAGCGCGTGACTGCTATTCCAGAAATCAAAGACAGAATGACGATGCCGATTTGGGTGGCGGTAAATTTTGGATAGTTCTCGACTGTGTCTGCACAGCGAGCCGTGTTAGCTTTGAAAGAGCTGGACCTGAACGTGAAACCTAGAAGTAAGCAAAATGCAGCTATCCCGGCGACAGGGACGAAATAATCGACGTGAACACCGTATGCATATAGAAGAACCCAAATTAGTGTGATTGTGCCTAATGCGATGACTCCGCCTAAACGAATCCACTCGTACGTTTTGTACCGGCCGTGTTGCCTGTTGAGATAGTCTTTTAGCATGCACATGTACCCACATTGGACATTTATTCAATAATCTTCGAACGGTACGTGACGTTCAATAGGGTTTTCCCTGTGACGCTTGGCCTTTCCGGTGCTTGGAAATTCACTATCCATTCAACTTCGTAAATTAATCGAGCATTACTCGCTGTGCTTGTAATATTTATTGTCGGCGAACCGCAATGCGACTTTGTCGCTGATTGATCCGGAGATAGTTCATGCTGAAACTTTTACTTGTCACTGCTGCTTGTGCCGTTGCTTCTCAGGCCTTTTTGCAGCCGTATGACAATCTGGTCGTCAAGGACGTTCCCAGCCCACCTATGAGCTTGGTAGATCGCGTTTCGCTCTATACGGATTTCCGAAATGCGCATATTGGCAGCTGGCATCCTCAAAAAAGAGAGTTGCTTATCGAGACGCGTTTTGCTGATACCACTCAGGTGCATCTGGTAAAACAGCCAGGCGGAGACCGCCAGCAATTGACGTTCTACAAAGACACCGCCAATAATGGCTCGTTTCAAACCACTGAGGGCGATTACTTTGTCTTCGACAAAGATAGCGGCGGCAATGAATTCTTTCAGAAATACTCCTACGAAGTGCCCTCTAAGAAGGTGACTCTGCTCACCGATGGAAAATCCAGAAACACTGGTGGCGTATGGTCTAACAAAGGTGATCGCTACTCTTTTGGATCCACATTGCGAAACGGTGCGGACGTGGACATTTACGAAATTGATCCGACGAAACCAGAATCGAAACGCATGGTAGCGGAGCTGAAGGGTGGCGGCTGGGACGCTCAAGATTGGTCACCCGACGACAAAACTTTAGTTCTCAATGAGGAGCTTTCGGTCAACGAGTGCTACTTATGGCTCGTCGACGTCGCAACCGGTAAACTAACGGAGCTGACTGACAGAAAGAGTAAGGACCTGGTTGCATATCACAATGCTCGCTTCAGCAAAGATGGAAAGGGTGTTTTCGTCACCACGGACAAGGATTCGGAGTTTCTTCGTCTGGCGTATATCGACTTGAACACCAAGAAAATGACTTACCTCACGGATCATCTCAAATATGATGTCGATGAGTTCGCGTTGTCCGATGATGGCACCAAAATTGCACTTTCTGTGAACGAGGAAGGTTATGGCATTCTTCATCTCATTGCCGTGGATGAGGACACGCTCAAGCAAGGCGGAAAGGAGATTCCTGTGCCCAGTCTCGAGAAGGGACAGGTAAGTGGTCTGCGTTGGCATAAGAACAACCGCGATCTTGGTTTCGAGTTCGAGACGTCACGCACTCCCTCTGATGTTTATTCACTAGATGTGGTGTCAGGTAAAGTGGATCGCTGGACTTTCAGTGAGACCGGTCTGCTTAACACCGACAATTTTTCGGAGCCGGAGTTGATCCGATGGAAGTCGTTCGATGGACGTGAGATTCCTGCGTTCCTTTTCATGCCTCCCAAGAAGAAGTTCGAAGGTAAACGACCGGTGATGGTCAGTATCCATGGAGGACCTGAGTCCCAGTTCCGACCATATTTTCTCGACCGACAGAATTACCTGATGAACGAACTGGGCATCGCCTTAATCTGCCCGAATGTTCGAGGCTCGATCGGGTACGGAAAATCGTTTAGCTTGATGGATAACGGCTTCAAACGTGAGGATTCGTACAAAGACATCGAGACTCTGCTGGACTGGATCAAACAACAGCCGAATCTCGACGGCGATAGAATCATGGTGCTTGGTGGCAGCTATGGTGGTCATATGACTCTTGCTACTGCTGTTCGATACAGCGACAAGATTCGATGCGCTCTGGACAACGTGGGCTTTTCAAACATTGTCACTTTCTTGGAGCGAACCGAAGCATACCGGCGAGACCTGCGTCGTGTCGAATATGGTGACGAACGTGATCCCGAGATGATAAAATTCCTCGAGAAAACGGCTCCGTTGAACCATGCCGAGATGATCAAGAAGCCACTATATATAGTGCAGGGCAAAAACGATCCGAGAGTTCCTGCCAGCGAAGCCGAACAGATGGTCGATGCTCTCAAGAAAATCGGAACGCCCGTTTGGTTCTTGATGGCTGATGACGAAGGACATGGCTTCCGTAAGAAGAAGAACAGAGACTTTCTCTTTTACACCACTGTCGAGTTCGTCGAAAAGTATTTGATCAACTAGCGATTCGATTCCGCGGATCTATCAGTTCGATCATCGACCCAAGAGGAATACTGTTGAACATTCCTGATACCAATTACGACCAAATTAGTGCTGATTGTTCTCTGTTTGATTGATCAACTGAGAGCTCGAAACAGTGGTTTGGGAGATCATTCGCGTTCGCTTTCTGGTTCAGACTGGCAGCTCACCACCGATTCCATTGAGAAATACAGAAGTTGCCATGTCTGCGAATTCCGTGGATGTGACTGCACCGTCAGGTTTGAACCATGTGTAGGTCCAATTGATTGCTCCCATGAAGTACATAGCCAATGATGTACGTTTCGGTTCTGGTAGGTCAGGACGCAGCTGAGACAACAAATCCTTGATTTGTTTAACGACCGATCTTTCGAGATCTTTGATCTCTTTTTGTTGTTCGTGTGATAAACAACTCAGTTCGTTAAGCAACACGACGTGCTTGTCGTGCGAGCCGACGTATAGCTTCATCAGTTCTCGAATCAAATTGTAGAGACTAGAGGTCGGGTCTTCGATAGAAGCGGTTGCATTGGTTGCTGTTTCAACAAGGAGATTGCAGTGCGAGTGGAGCATGGCGTACAGCAACGCTTCTTTGGAATCGTAATAGTGATACAACAAGGCTTTGGAGACGCCGCACTTCTGCGCTATCGAGGAGATTGAAGTGGCGTCGAATCCTCGTTCCGCAAAAAGATTAGCTGCAGAGTCGAGAATTTCCTGCCGTCTTTGATCGTAATTGTCTGCCCTGGTTCTAACCATCGCTCCTGAGTACCCCGCCGTCGTTTGCAAGGTGAGAGCATGAACTCAGCTTGAAGAAGACACCCGCGTTGGTACCTTCGGCTCGCGTCCGACCTCTACGGAACAGCGAAGAATTCAGAGAATTGCTCATTCACGTCTCCCGTCGTTGGTCGAGTCGAGTGGCAGCGGTTCTGAAAACAGTTATCTGCGATCAGAACAGTCGTCTGCCTTGAGGCCACTCTGGCTTGAATAAATTTGAGCCAGAGTGGTCGTTTCAAAAAAATTTGTTCTGATACTGTCAGCAATACTACGACCTGCCTCTGCTTCGAACTCTGTGCAGAAACTAATTATCGAGTTAGGCACTGGCCTGCTGTTTGTGGTTTCTGGATATTCTCAGAAAATCGGAACGATTTTATCCGGGTCGAACGCGACATCTTCACCGTCCACGTCTATTTCCGGCAGCGCCGGGAACTTGACGCCATAAGGTTCCACGATTGTTTTCAAT
>CAYTDR010000800.1:0-4204 GCA_964436185.1 uncultured Candidatus Obscuribacterales bacterium
ACATTTGCAGAAGGACTGCTAAAAAACCCTGAGCGCTTCAACGGTGCAAGAGTGGTTGAAGTGGGTACCGGTTCGGGCTGGATCAGTTTCTTGTTGCTGCTCAAGACCACAGTTAGAGAGATTGTTGCCCTGGACATCAATCCTGTCGCTGTCACCGTCGCAAGACTCAATGCCTGGTTAAACGGCACCAAAGCTGATGGCACTCCTCGACTAAGCGCAGCAGGACTACCAATCGTTGGAGCACTTAGAGTTTTGCAGTCGGACCTTTTGTCGACAGTAATAGACACCCAGGAGAGTTTCAATCATTTGATCGGCTGTATTCCGCAGGTCCTACATCCCGGAGGTCCACTAGAAGAGAACCGCTCAGAAAGGCTGAGCGATCGAGAGTTGTATGACTTGAGTAACTACTGCTTTGAACAAGGAATTCTTGAAGATCGTTTCGGACTTCCGCTGATAGCTCGCGCGCTCGAACAGGCTCAACTTTGCTTGAGTCATGGTGGCGAAGTCACACTCATTCTGGGCGGTCGTCCGGGTCCTCAGGCTATCGAATCGATGTTCCAGCGACGCGGATACGACTCCGAAATTCTCTGGAGCAGGCGAAATGAACAGGCTGACGATACCGATCTAGCATCACTGGTTGAGCTAGAGAAAGCGCATGGCATTCAATTTCACTTCTTCATCGATCGCAATTCCCGACAATCAATCAGCGCAGATACCGCAGTGCGACTGCTCCGCAAGAAGCTGCCTGTCTATCACGATCTGCTTGTATATCGCGCCCGCACCAGATTCGAACAAGCGACAAAAAGTTTCGCCACTAACCTGCATCGGTTAGGGCTAGATTCGCTGCGAAACGAGTTTGACCTCTCTCGTATGTCCGAGGAAAAGATGAGCTTCCTGGTCCGATTATCAGGCGAGCTTCTGGACTCAAAGACAGTCAGGTATCCGCACGAACGTGGGGATCTCTCGCTTCGTCGGCGTCTGTCCGATTTCTTGAAGATCTACTGTTTTACGAATGTTTCGGCGAATCAGTTGTTCGTCGGACCGGAACGAAGTGTTTTGCTCTCGATGGTGTTCGAGACCATTGTCAGGGATGGTAGCACAGTTCTTCTGTCCGAATCGCTAAGACCGAGTTATGGAGAGCTTGTTGCTAATTCACGACTTGAGCCGGTCTGGGGGAATGACGATCTGGCAGAGTTACTTGCGCTCGATCGGATATTGCAGCCATCAATTCTGATCATCTCGCCCAGGCAGCTGACAAGACCGTCTCCATTGACCCTCAATGCACTATTTGCACAGGCATCAGAGAATACTGAACGGTTCTATATTATCGATGATTCTGAGAACTTCGAGATTGGCTCCAGCTTGGATGCAAACGCAACCCTGCGACTTACCAGCCAGATGGTGGTTCCCCAAAATGTAATCTTCCTCTATGGATTAGTGAAAAGCATCGTTTGTCCTGATCTGGAGCTGAGCTTCCTCGTCAATGCGCCTGCTGACTGGATTGAGAATTTCGACATTGCAGCAGAAGTCTCCTACTCTCGTATCCCTTATCCAAGCCAGTTGTACTATGAATGGCTCTTTGACGATCTTTTGTCGTTTCCATTCCCTTCCAAACAAGAGGACCCCCAGGAGCATATTCATCAGAGCGGCGCCGCTGTTCGCCAAGAGTTTCAACTGGCCGCCGACGATCCGACCTTCGCACCGAAACCGGTATCAACCCAAGATCCTGATCTAATCAGACTTGATTACGGCGAGCTGGACGCATCGGTACCGAATATTCTGATTGGGGGCTTGATCAAAGGATTTATCGACGAGCCGAATACGAGCCTGCCGTCGCTTCTTAGGCTGCGCGTGGCAAGATATCTTGAAGCAACCCGAAACTCGTTAGTAACACCTGATCGTATTGTTCTTGCTCAGGGCGTTTTCCCACTCTTCGGTGCCTTGCTGACTGCACTGCGTATGCGACTGGGACGCTCTCCGCGGGTGGCAGTCCCGAACGGAACCTATGGGGTCGTCTATCCGATGATCTCATACTACGGAGGATCGGTCCTGCACGTTCCGACAAGCTCGTCATCAGGGTTCTTGCTTAATCCTGAGGACCTTGAGAAGCTCGACGAGAAACCGGATCTGCTCTGGCTGACCCAACCCAATAATCCTAGCGGCCTGTTTTATGATCCAAATTGCATTGCGAAGATACTGGAATACTGCAAGGCACGGAAGATATACATACTGTCGGACGAGATTTTCTTCTTGCTGTCAGACGATAGCCTTGGAGCATGGACACCTCACGAGCTGAGCCTAGGAGCTCATCTTACCGATCGAGGTTGCTCGTCGCTCCTATTTATCACTGACGGAATTTCAAAGGCATTCGCCGCAGGCGGCTTGCGATGCGGATTTATGGCATGTCCCGATCAAGAATGGACGTCGCAAATACAGACTCTGGTAAAGGTACCTCCCGGGTCTCTCTTACGCGCATGGGACAGCGTCTATTCGGGCTTCCTGGACGAGGCACCACATGCGATGCTCGATCTCGAGCAAACGAGAAAGACACTCCAGCATTATCTGGTAAATCTCAGACAACAACTGACCGTAAACCGAGCGGAACTTCTATCGCTGCTGAAAATGCACAGGCTGGATGACGGCGTTGATACCAAACTTAGAGGCGGTCTCTTTGTCCTGGCTAAACTCGCCGACCGGCGCCACAACCTGGCGGTGGAATCAAAACTCTTGATAAACGCCGATGATTGGAGCCGAACTCTCAATTACAGCCGTTTGTGCTTCTCGCTTCCCCCTGAGAGGTGGCAGGAGGCAATGCGCCGTCTCGATGCCGCGCTGAAAAAATAAGAAAAGATCAATTCAACGGCTCTTGCTTGTTCTGTTTAGCCAGCTTCTTCTCAATTTTATCGAGACGGCTCAAAACCACTTCTTTCCTCCGACCACCACTGACCGTTAGCGCCATTTTGAGCCACTTGCGAGACTTCCTCAGGTTTCCTCGCCCAGACTCGATCTCTGCAATCGAGTAGTATAAATCGTACAAGACATGAGGATCGTTGAAAGAGATAGCCTCAGCAATTCTCTTCGCCTTTTCATAGACGGCATATCCCTTGTCAAACTTACGCTCATGCTTATAGGCGTGCCCAAGCCGAATTAGACAGGTGAAACCGTCAATACTCTGATCTCGCTTGTGCTCAATTAAAATTTTCCAGGCATGGATAAGTGGCTTCTCCACACTCTCGAAATCGCGGACGTGAAGATTCATAGTACCAAGATGCAAAAGAATAAATGCAGATTCCAACGTCGGTGGAACAGAATACTTGAGATTTAATTCGGAGGCATGTCGTTCGCAAAGGATGGCCTCCCGAAGCATTTTGTCATTCTCAAATTCATTGGAAAATTTAGAGAGCGATCGCGCGAACGCGACTCCAAATGATCCTAACATGGGATAGTCGACCAATTTTTCTGCAGCCGTTTCTGCGGCTTCAATGTTTCCCGACTTCAGCTCACAAAACGTAAGATCCAAAAGTGACTTCAAATAGCCGATTTCTGCATCCGGTTCTCTCAGATTTGTGCGGAAGTAGTCTATAGCCTGTTGAAACTGACTCGCACTCTCTTGATAGTCTTCTCTTGTAGTGGCTCCGTGCATCAAATTCGTCGCAATTCTAGCCAGTTGCTTTCCTCGACTTTGGTGAGCAACCGATCGCGATGCAGCATCTGCGATCACGCCGGTCATCTCGCGAGTTTGTCGAATGGAATAGTACTGTAAGTCAGGCATTTTTTGATCAGTTGAGAGCTTTGTCGACGCCAACAAAGCAAAACAAGCCAAACCAATCGCTATCAACAAAACCATAAATCCGAGGAGAAGAACCGCCACTTCTGATTGCTTTTCAACCTCTGCCGATGTTTTTCGTGGATGATCATCCACCGGCTCAATCAGTGGTCTGGAGCTAAGCTTGGTGAGTAGCGAAACTATCTCTTCCACGGATTGCGGTCGCTCCATCGGCTCCCTGGAGAGTCCTTTCTTCACTGTTTCAATTAAATCGACAGGAACGCCACTAACATCGGTGCCAAAGGCAGGAAAGACGCTTTCATCCAGATGCATACTCACAGTCTGCAAAACGGTTTCCGACGAGTACGGTGGGCGTCCGGTGAGAGCATGGAACATAACGCAGGATTTCATGTCTACCGTCAAATAAATGCATCATGC
>CAYTDR010000801.1:0-4203 GCA_964436185.1 uncultured Candidatus Obscuribacterales bacterium
GAGGCGGGACTGACCGGAGGCGGTGTCCGTCGCCGAAGTCGAGCCGGAGATGTCGATGCAGGCGATCAGGTCGTAGAGACTGAGGTCACGACCCTTTTTGAGGCGGAGAGCCATGTGTTCTGTTCCTTATTATCCGAGGTACAGCATTAAACGACTGGAGGAGAGCGCAGGCGTGACTGACGCCCGCACTCCAGCCTGGTCAAACGCTGGTGAGGAGAAAGGAGAGGCCTGCCAGCTTACTCGGGCAAGTAGGGCTTCGGGTCCTGGCCGATGAGCGCGCAGCACTCCTTGAAGACCTTCTGCTCCTCGGGCTGGAACGTGCCATCGGCATAGGCGACGGCGAGAGCCACGCCCAGCGCCATGATGCAGGCTTCGTTGTTGCCCTTGAGACCGGCGATGGCGCGGTCGCAGACGGCGCGGCCGAGGTGCTTGTTGGCGTTGAGCTTGTTGCAGTACTCCTGGAACAGCGAGTACAGCTCGGCGGGATCGAAGGCCTTCAGCTCGTCGAGGCTGTTGATCGTGTTGGCGGCTTCGGCGAGCTCGGAGTCTTCGAGCTTACCGTCAGCACAGGCGATGCGGGCGGCGATGGCCATGGCCGCGCTCTTGAAAGCGCGGTTCTTGAACTTGGAGACGCCCTTGTTGACGCTCGCCTTGAAATCGCTGAACCATTGTCCGACTGCCATGAGAGTATTCCTTTTATTTCGTTTTGGTTTGGAGGAAGTTTCGGTATGCAGAGAATTGGCACAGCCGAAGGCGGGGTCGGGCAGACCCCGCGGTAGTTCCTGTAAGGGCGATAACAACTGGATTAAACGGCGGCAACCATGTTCTGTTTACAGGTGCTGGGCAGGACCGGCAGCAGATTACTTCTTCGCGTCTTCGGGCAGGTAGGGCGCGGGGTCCATGTTGATGAGCGCGCAGCACTCCTTGAACACCTTCTGCTCTTCGGGCTGGAACGTGCCGTCGGCATAGGCGATGGCCAGCGCCACGCCCAGAGCCATGACGCAGGCTTCGTTCTTGCCCTTGATGCCGAGGATGGCCCGGTCGCAGACGGCGCGGCCCAGGTGCTTGTTCGCGGTGATCTTGCCGCAGAACTCCTGGAAGAGCGCGTACAGCTCGTTGGGGTCGAAGGCCTTCAGCTCGTCGATGCCGGCGATGGTGGCCTTGGCTGCTTCCAGCTCACTGGCCTCGATCTTGCCGTCGGCACACGCGATGCGCGCGCAGATGGCCATCGCGGCGCTCTTGAACGCCTTGTTCTTGAACTGGGAGACGCCACGAGCCACGCTTGCCTTGAAGTCGTTGAACCACTGCATAGGTTGTTACCTCTTATTAGGAACTCATCGGTGACCGACGACATGCCGGTCACCGATGAAGTGGGGGCCACACACGCGTGACCCCCACGGGAGATGATCGGGATGAAGCGAGGGCGTTACTCTGACGCGTTGCGCGTTACTCGGGCAGGTAAGGAGCGGGGTCCTGGCCGATGAGCGAGCAGCACTCCTTGAACACCTTCTGCTCCTCGGGCTGGAACGTGCCATCGGCATAGGCGACGGCGAGCGCCACGCCCAGGGCCATGATGCACGCTTCGTTGTTGCCCTTGAGGCCGGCGATGGCGCGGTCGCAGACGGCGCGGCCGAGGTGCTTGTTGGCGTTGAGCTTGTTGCAGTACTCCTGGAACAGCGAGTACAGCTCGGCGGGATCGAAGGCCTTCAGCTCGTCGAGGCTGTTGATCGTGTTGGCGGCTTCGGCGAGCTCGGAGTCCTCGAGCTTACCGTCGGCGCAGGCGATGCGGGCGGCGATGGCCATGGCCGCGCTCTTGAACGCGCGGTTCTTGAACTTGGAGACGCCCTTGTTCACGCTGGCCTTGAAATCGCTGTACCATTGTCCGACTGGCATGGGAGTGTTCCTTCTTTGTTGTGGAAAGAGAGATCCGGAGAATGTCACGGACGCCTTAGTCCGTAACGGAGAACAGAGTCAGCGACTCCGTGGCAATCCTTTTAGAGAGGCTAACGACCGGCTGGTTATTCCGGCGTGATGCCGAACTGCAGGCAGAGGCCACGAAGGCCGTTCTGGTAGCCCTGACCGACGGCGCGGAATTTCCACTCGCCGTTGTGACGATACAGCTCGCCGAAGATCATCCCGGTCTCGACGCTGTAGTCTTCCGAGAGGTCGTAGCGGCAGATCTCGTTGTTGTTGCTGTCATCCACGATGCGAACGTAGGCGTTCGAGACCTGACCGAAGTTCTGCTTGCGAGCAGCGGCCTCATCGATGGTGACGGTGACGGCGATCTTCTGATAGGTGTCCGACAGTGCCTTCAGGTTGACCTTGATGGTCTCGTCGTCACCTTCGCCAGCACCGGTACGGTTGTCGCCGGTGTGCTGCACCGAACCGTCTTCCGTCTTGAGCTGGTTGTAGAAGATGAAGTCCTTCTCGCTCAGGACCTTACCGTTGGCACCGAGAAGAAAGGCCGAGGCATCCAGGTCAAACTGAGCACCGGCGGCACCGCGAGCGTCCCACCCAAGGCCGATCCGGATTTTCTCCAGATTGGGCGCTTGCTTGGTGAGACTGATATTGCCACCCTTCTTAAGCTTGATTCCCATGTGGTGTTGTCCTTAATTGATCGGGTGTTCGCGAACAACAGCAGTGGGTTTCTGTTGTTGCGTGACACACTGCACCAAAATCGGGAAGTCTGACAAATCCGGCGAACCCATATAAGGAATGGAATTACCGGTAGTGACAGAAATCCCAGGCAAGGAAGCGTACCGTTTCTGAAACAAGGAAGGCGAGCGGCGAAATCCGGCGAGCCCATATAAAGGAATGGAATCGCCAGTAGTGTCGCAAACCACCAGACCTATAAAGTGATCCCTCTTTATTACTCTTCAAATTACCTCACGCGTTGCGTGTGGTTTCTGGGTAGAGGTTGTGGGGGGAAACTGGCTAGGTGCGGGTTTTTTTCCTGGGTTCAAAAGCGAAACGAATTACATCCATAGACTACGAGTGCTGAGGTCGCATCACCAACCTCTTTTGCTGCATTTAGATTGGAATGCGTTCATCTTGACTACTATATTTTTTGTTTTGAATTTCGGAAATTCGCTTGGCAACTGAGTCCCGAGACTTTCTTGTTTTTAGCGCTCGAATGATTTCTTTTGTGAAGTGCGCTCGCGCAAATTGATTTACTTGATAACTGCGATACCAATAAGGCTGGAAAAGCTTACTAGTGGAGCCATATGAGCTGCGGTGCTTGATGAGTTGCGTTTCACAAATGAAACTACCGGTAGTGCACTTGAATATTCAAAACTGAAGTGCGCACCTATATATGTTTTGAGAATAATGAGACAGGCACAGGATCTTTTGCTGGATGACAAGAAGCGAGCGTGACCTAATCGATGGGACCACAGGTAGTGCGCCTTATATTCAATATATAAGTGATTACACAGAATTCCGTATGGATAGTCAGGTTTTATCGATCGCGCGTTACATTGTTTTTCAAAAGAATGTATTATTCGCGTCTAATAGTGAAACCGTATGTAGTGCCCTGACTATCTGAAATGGGCTCAAAATGCAGAAAGTTTGTTGATCGCAGCCGAAATTATTGCGACTGGATATTAGTAATTGCTCAGAGAAGAACCGCCAGTGGTGTCAACGATGTCTTACGCAATCGAGCAGATACTTGATTATCCCATGGTTTGCGGATTACCAAAGTAGTCAAGAGGTTTGACGAATTTCATGAATGCTCAGCCATCTCGTCACCACTGGTAGTGCGCAGGACGGCCATCGGTGCAATATCAACTGTGATTATTTCAAAGCTGTGAGGGGCGGACTTGCGGATTTCACCGAAAGCGACGTGGACCAGTTGGGCATCTTCGCGCTTTTCTTGACAATATCGACCAGCGCAAGCTCGCGGCTAATAACTATCGGTGGTGCATGATAACTGCTGTGCATGTGCCCGTAAAGCCAGACAAGCAGGCGAATTTGCTCTTCAGTGTGAATCGCTTTGCATCATTACTCTTCTAGCTTCTTCTAGAAACTAAACTAATTCTTGATCTTGAAATCTAAAACACTAAGTTCAGAATCTAGATTTATATATAACTGCTTGCTTGATTCGGTATCTCAGGCGCAGGCTAGATTGCTGTTGGAATATTAGTGTTGGCTAAGAATGGATCTTCCCGTGGTGCAGGCAAATCGACCGTTGCATCCTCGGTCTCG